>JALHEL010000004.1 GCA_022837205.1 Leptolinea sp. | reverse complement strand
TCTATATGATGAACGGAACTGCCGCTTCTCAAACCGGTTCTTCGGAAGCGATTTGGGATTTACAGCTTAATCGACAAATACCGGTTGTATTAATGGTAAATATGGCGAATGGCTATCAAATGGTTGATTTGCGCGATTTAGACGTAGCCGGCGTCAATTTAATATCCCAGGTCGGAAATATCGATGTGATGCTTCCTTATGCCGCAAGTGTTCCGGTGAATATCAGTACACAAAGCGGAGATATTCGGATTTTTGTTCCCGCTTCCGTGTCGGCTTATGTTACAGTCCAAAATGCAACCGACGTATTCTATCCGGAGACATATATGCAATCGGGATCTCAGATATTTCCGGCAAACGGCTTGATGAATGGCAGCCAGGTTGTTGTGAATGCAAATGCGCCGGCGGGTGTCGTAAAAGTTATATTAAACCCAAATTAATTAAGGTATACATCGAATATCCGATTACCATCGTCCAAAATACGGTGTCCATTCGGTCAAAAATCCCGCCGTGTCCCGGGATTAAATTTGAAGAATCTTTAAACCCAAAGGTACGTTTTATCATGCTCTCTCCCAAGTCCCCGAAAGGAGTGATCAAACCGATCAGGAGTGCCAACAGAATCATTTGCGGGAATTTGAGGATCTTTGAAACAGGCGGAATGATCAGAAACAGAAGAATTCCAATAACTAAAGTCGATAAAACGCCGCCGAAATACCCTTCCCAAGTCTTGTGAGGACTGACAAGAGGTGCCATTTGATGCTTTCCGAACTTGCTGCCCACGAAAAAAGCCCCGGTATCAGATAACCAGACTAACAGCAGGCAAATAATAACCCACCAAAAACCATTTTCCGATTGGCGAAGTGTAATCAAGTAACTGCCGATCCAGCCAAAATAAACAATTCCCGTGGTCATCACCGCAAACCCATCCGCGGCTTTCTGATTTTTCCGTTCATAGGAAATGTTTCCCCAAAGCATGGCGATCATAATACAAAGCGCAAGCACAGACGATGCAATTGTAAAATCCAAAAAATAACGGGATGCCCCTGTCAGAATGGATAAGCCGATCAGTAAAACCGCACTGGAACGGTTTGACTGTTCCTTATTGTACATCCGCCAAAACTCCCAGGAGCCGATGCCGATAATTAGAAGGGATGCAAAGAGAAAAGGAATTCCTCCCAGATAAATCAAAAAAATGAACAAGGGGGCAAGAACAGCTGCTGAGATGACGCGGGTTTTTAAATTATCCATGTTTTATTTTGAAGAGAGTTTTCCAAACCTGCGATCTCTCTTTGCATATTCTTCCAGTGATTTTATTAATTCCTCTCGATTATAATCCGGCCAATAAGCTTCCGGAAAAACCCATTCCGAATAAGCTGACTGCCACAACAAAAAATTGCTGAGCCGCTGTTCACCGGATGTGCGGATAACCAAGTCGGGATCAGGCGTCCCCGCGGTAAACAGTGAATCGCTGATGACCTGTTCCGTTACTTCCTCCGGAGGTATTCCGGAAGCGACAATTTTTCGTACGGCGTGCATTATTTCATTTCTGCTGCCGTAATTCAACGCGACAGTCAGAATTAATTTGTCATTTGTTTTTGAGATTTCTACCGCTCGATCAATTTTTTGCAGAAGGTCCGGGCTGATTTCATCCCGCTGCCCGATGTGTAAAATTCGCACACCGTTCTTGATCAATTCTTCGAGTTCGTTAGAGAAAGCATCATTGAAAATCTGTTTTAATCCTCTTAATTCATCCTCAGGCCGTCCCCAGTTTTCTGTTGAAAACGCATAGACAGTCAGATATTGAATTCCGAATTCAACACAGGCTTTGATGATTTGCCTGAGATTTTCGACACCTTGGCGATGTCCGGCAAGTCTTGGCAATCCTCTTTTCTTTGCCCAGCGCCCATTTCCGTCCATGATGATGGCAACATGTCGCGGAATTCTTGAGGGCTCGATGTTCAATTTTGTCTGTGCCATATCGGTCAGACCTCCATGATTTCCGCTTCTTTCCGTTTCCCGATTTCATCTACTTGGGTAATCCATTGATCCGTCAATTTTTGGATTTTTTCTTCGGCTTTTTTCAGTTCGTCTTCCGAAATTTCTTTTGCTTTTTCCAAATCTTTGAGTTCTTTTATGGTATCGCGGCGAATATTCCGAATCGCTACCCGTGTCTCTTCAAGACGGTTATTTACCAATTTCATCAAATCTCTTCTGCGATCTTCCGTCAGAGGAGGTAACATCAAACGAATTGATTTACCGTCATCACTCGGAGTCAGACCGAGTTCGGATGCTTGAATCGCTTTTTCCATCGGACGGATCAAGTTTGTTTCGAACGGCCGAATTAAGATCGTTTTTGCGTCCGGAATACTGATATTAGCGACTTGATTAAAGGGTGTCTCCATCCCGTAATAGTCAACCGTCAGCTTTTCAACCAGTGCCGGTGTCGCTCTGCCCGTCCTGATCCCTTCTAAATCTTCCTGTAAAACATTGATCGCACTTTTCATTCTGTTTTCGGAATCTGTAATAATGTCATTAATCATCGAATCCTCCGTGAAGTATGTCTCAGATTTGTTCGGTCGGTTAATTATACCTTTGGGTTAATTTGAATTTACATAAAAGCTTTCCGGATTTGCGGTTTCTTTATTAAATTGTTCATCTATTGCCGTTGCCGGGGTTCCTTTTTCCCGGGCATCGCTCGGATTTAGCAACCCTTGAACCTGTTGTGTGGAGATTTTGTTATCCGGATTTTGCTGTTTCAGATAGCTGTCCAGATCATTTATAAAATTACGGACCACTTCGAATTGTTCGGCATAATCCGGGTCCGATTCCATTTCGAGGAGCATTGCCCGCAGCTCATCGATATTCACCGGGTTCGTCATCTGTTTGATTCTGTAATAAGATCGGCCGATATCTTCATTTGCCTGATAGGATTCGGCTACCAATAAAAGATATTGTTTCTTTTGATCCGGGTGGAGTGCTTCCGGAGAAATATCCACATAACGGGTCGGATTGATAACCCAACCGTAAAATATCCCGAGAATTAATCCGATGATCAGACCGGTTAATAAGTAATAGGGTCCTTTACGTCCTGTCTCTACCATTACGGTTCTCCGAACGGATTCGGCTCATCGGACGGGACGAGCGTCGGCTGTGACAGGGATTGATCTATAAAGGGGTTGTCTTCCGTCGGCATTTCTGCCGGCGCTGATAATTCCCGGATCGGCACAGCGGTTTCCGTATTTACAAATGTCTGCGGATCAAATTCGATAAAAATATCTTCGGCATCGGGGGTTTCAATCGCATTTCCGCCAATTGCCTCATTCAGGCGATAAAGCATGTCGATATCTGTTTCAGAGTACCCCAGTTGATCGGCATTTCGAATGGCATTCGCGACGGCAATTTCCGGAGATTCTTCCAACAATCGATCAAGTCGAATCATAGTCTGAAAGAGATTGGGGTTATCGTTATATATCTCGGCAGTCATCAGCACATAATCAGCTTTGTAATCCTGCCTCAGATCATAAAATGTTGCATCTACCAGTTTGACGGGATGGACGATCCAAGTATAATACAGCCCGATTGCGATTCCGGCTGCAATCATGATGATAAACCAAATGAACCTTGTGGCTTTCATGGTCGAATGAATCTTTCCAGCATTAATATTTTTACCTTCCTTATTATAGTTTAGACTTATGCCGAATACAACTCATTTGAAGACAACAAAATACCGAAACCATGGACTGATCATTTTCTTCGAATTTTCGGCGAATCGATATGACGGCTGAATGCCTTTTAATATTGACAGAACGGAAAGATTAAATTTCAATGAATGGATGCCTTGTTTATAGAATAAAAATCTTCATAGCTTAATTCACATTTCAAAACTATAATTCACACTGGATTGAATAAAATATGCGAAAAGAATTAATATCCTGGCTTGAAGTCGATAAGTTGATCGATCATTTAATCCCCCAATTTCATGATGAATTCGATGTAATTCTCATGATCCAAAAAGGGGGAATCATCCCTGGCGGGATTTTGTCGGAAGCATTAGGGATCCAAGATATTTATCTGACGGATATTGATTCTCCCAAAGAATTTGAGTTGGAAAAACAGCGCAGTGACCCGCGATTTATTTCGTGGCCGACTATCCGCCTTTTCCCCGATAATTCGTTGATCGAACAGAAAAAAGTGTTAATCGTCGGCTGTGCTTGGGGAACCGGTCGTTGTATTTCGGCGGTGCGCAATCGCGTCAGCGGTGCCGGGGGGACGCCTTTCACGTGTGTATTGCATTATAACCATCGAAGGAATTTGTTTCCCGAAGAAAAACCGGATTTTTATGCCGCGATTACCGATGCTTGGATCATTTATCCCTGGGAAAGCCCGAAGGGGAAAAATCTGATTCTATCAACTTCCGTATAGTTTCGGATGGGTCCGTTTTCGCCTTCATCATTTTATACCGAAGAATCTATTCTGGCTTATTTGAAGGTTCACGGTATTTCTTATACTGTTTTTCATCATCCAGCTGTTTATACCAGTGCGGAAGCGGATGTTTATACCGCAAATTTGCCGGGTTTTCGAGCGAAAAATCTTTTTCTTTCCAATAACGATGAAACACGGCATTATCTTTATGTCTGCCATGAAAATCAGCGAGCGAATCTGAAACAACTCGCAAAAATCATGAATGATTCGCGGCTTCGTTTCGGAAATGAAAGAAATTTGGTTGACTTTCTCGGTATTACCGCCGGAGCAGTTTCACTTTTGGCATTAGTCAATGATCCATTCAATCGCATCCGTGTAATCATTGAAGATGAAGTTTTACAAGCCGAGTCAGTCCAATTACATCCTTTGGTGAACACAGCAACCGTCATAATTAGCCGTGAAGGGTTAAAAGAGTTTTTATCTGTTACCGGTCATTCTATTTTTGTCGTTTCGTCGAAATGAGATTGATTTTTCTTATGATCCGAATAAAAACGATAAATATTCTTCGGTAATTTTATCGATTGAAAAATGTGATTCGGCTTGTTCGCGAGCCGCTTTACGAAATTTTTGGTTTTCCCGGTAGACTTTTTCCGCTGCATCGATCAATGGAAAAAGGATCGGTTTTTCCAATTTCCAAACATCCGTTCCATAGGGGACAATAATCCCTCCGACACCGGTAACATCTTTCAACGCCCCCGTATCAAATCCGATGACGGGCAATCCGCAAGCCAGAGCTTCGATAACTGAATTGGGACAGGCGGGGTTTAGTTCTACCGAAAACAACATATGGGATGAATTTTCCAGTTCGATTAATCTTGATTTTTCGATGATTCCCAAAAAGTCGACGGATACTACGGCAGTTGAATCCGACATTCTCTCAAAAACTTTTTCTCGAATAGCTTCGGGAACGTTTCCGGCGATTCTTAAATGCACTTTTTGTGAAGTTCGACGGGACAATGCCATTGATAACGATAATGCTTGTTCCAGATTTTGCTCGGAACCATGTTCAAGGTTCCCTTCGACAATTAAGATTTCGATATCTTCGGACGAAAATTCGGGGACAATCGGTTTGAATTCGTTTAAATCAACACCGTTATAGATAATTCGGGAAGGTTTATCCGATAAAACTCCGTAAACTTCATTCCAATGTGTTTCACAAAAAGGGCTTTGATAGACTATTCCGGTGGCGATGTGCTTCCTGAAAAAAGAAAGTCTGTTATTTGCCAGATCCGCTTTTTTCCCGTACAAGTGACCGGACGGTCGGACACGATGAATCCAGTTCATCCCGTTGAGTCTCTGAATAACCGGAATCCCCCGTTGTCGTGCAGAGTAAAGGGTCGGAATAAATTTTCGCGGAGCTCCGATTACCAAATAAGCACCGATATCCTTTCGCGAAGAATCGAAATGGGCAGTGATACCCTGTTTGGCGGCGGCTGTAATAAACCGTTGCTGAAAAGCAGCCGGTCCCCCTACGGATTTTATTTCCGGTAAAAGACACACGGTTTCCCGATTCATTTGTTTTCCCGAAACCAATTCAAAGTCTCCTGTAATGCCGGTTCTATCGGCTGCGGCGGGGGAAGATGAAGCGCCAATCTGGAATTCTTGCCGTCATAATAAAAGTACTTTCCCGCCATTCGAAGCAGATTGATATCCGTTTTTTCGACGGGGAATAAGTCCGGATGTCGGTTCCGATATGCATACAAACGATTTGAAAAACTGGTCGGGAGTTGCATCCGAGGTGCAGGAGTCCCCGATAATTTTGCCAGATCGCCAAAGAATTGTTGAAACGACCGGTCTGTTCCGGATAAAAGGTAACGGCGGCCTTTTTCACCGTAATTCATCGCCTGAATCAAACCTTGTACAACTTCATTAACATGGATTAAATTAATGCCGCCTTCGATAAAAAATTTGGGCGGTTTATCATGAAATCGGGCAATCAAACCGGTATTTCTGCGATAGTAATCCCCCGGTCCGATCACGAACATGGGATTACAGATGACGATATCCATCCCATAAGCGATTGCCCACTGCGTTTCATATTCTGCCAATAACTTTGACCAAGCGAACGGCCAACTTTCGAGAGTCCGATCCCATCCGTGTGTTTCACCGACCGGTATCGGCGAACGGTGTCTGTCCGGTGAAAGCTCAGCCGTTCCCATCGTAACGGCAGAGCTCATCAGGATAATTCGTTTGACGTGAGCATTGAAAGAAGCTTGAAAAATCCTTCGTGTTCCTCCGACGTTGACATCCATCAGACGGGTCAGATTCCTGCCGGAAAATTGCTGCGCGCCCAAATGAAAGACAATCTCGGGATGATAGGAAAAAGCATTTTCTATGGAACTTTCATCGGTTAAATCTCCGATGACCCGTTGGATGGGCAGTCCTTCGATCATTTTCAATGAACTGCTAAAACGATGGAACCCGATCACCTGATATCCTCTCTCGCATAGTTCCCGACAAAGAGCTGATCCGATAAAGCCGGTTGCACCGGTAACTAAGATTGTTGTCATTTTTAATCTTTAATAGGCTTCAACCCAAACGGATATATCCTGAATCATTCCGCTCAGGGAATAAACGAAAAGAGACAGATCCTGTTCAACCGAATTTGTTTTTCCGCGGATGCCGACAACTTTTCCGTCTTCGTTATAAGCTGCGATTAAGATTGATTTCGTTTTTTCCATAGCGGCTTGTTCAAAATGAAGAATCACTTTTGCGCTTTTTTTGTCCGATGAAAAAACTATTTCCTTTGACCATTGAGACTCATCCAAGCGCAAAGACAGAGACGTATCTTTCGATAATTCCAACGAATCAATTGTACATTGAACAGTGTCCGTATCCGATAATCGATTATCGAAACGGAATAAAACGGGTATCGATTCACCCGGAAGTACTTGGTTGACAATCGGACTACTGACACTTTCCCGAATTCCTCCTTCCGAATCTGTGGTCTGCGCGATCAGTCGGATATTGTAAGTGGTACGGTCTCCGATATTTTTGATTTGTGTCAAACATTCAGCGGTTTGGTCGGGATTCGGATAACAATCCACAGGCTGAATCGCAAGGTATTCGTTATATCGATTTTGAAGATACCGATTATAAGAAATTGAATCTGCGGGAGGAATTTGTAATTCTTCTCCCACCATTAATAAATCGGGATCGATTTGGGGATTCGCCTTGATCAACTGCTCTTGACTCAGATTGAATCGGGCGGCAATTTCCGAAAGAGTGTCTCCTTTTTTTACCCAATAAGTTTGCTCTGCATCTTGAGCGAGAACTTTAATAGCCATAAAGAAATTTACCAAAAGAATAAAAAAGAAAGCCGAAAAACGAAAATATTTCATGATTTGATCGTACCACAGACTGTTAACCGAAATCAACAAAATTAGGAAAGGGTTTCCCTCGAATGCATTAAATAAAAAGGAGGCTACCGAAAAATGATCCGGCCTCCTTTTAAAAAGTTATCGACGCTATAATTTTACGGTTCCGATGTCTCTTCGATAATTATCGGCTGTGCCGCTTCCTCTTCCAAATCAACCAGGGATGGATCTTCCAATAAATAGCGGTCAACGGGCTCATCTTTATCCCGATCTTCTAATCTTGAAGGTTCATCTATAAAATTGATATCTTTCGAGTTGTTTGCCAGGTCTTTTGACTCGGTTCCTTCAACAATGCCATCCAGCCACCATTTATTGGAACCGGCATCACTGACATCGAAACCGACTGCAAGTTCTGAGTTTTGCAGCGGGTTTGCAGCAGGGACATTGCATAAATTATTGACCATCCCCCGGACGGCTATCTTTGTATTGGGAGGAACCCGCAGCCACCATAAGGAATTTTCTTCATAACAATTATTCCCTACCGCCCGGTCTTGATCGCAAAAATAATATTTCGGGCCGATATATGTATCATCCTCATCCAGTATCGCCCATGCATAATGGCGGAAGCCTGAAACTTTACACCCCGGATAAAGATATTTACATCCGACATTGAATCTTTGTTCATCCAGTTCTACCCAGCGCGGAAGTTCAACAACCGTAGAGTAAAATAGATCGGGATTTTCAACAATAAAGAAATAATTCATGGAGCAAACCCGTCTTCCCGACGGATCGATAAAATAACCGCCGTCTACATAATTGTGTGGCGTAACCGGCAGAAAATTTAAACCGTCACAAAGACTTCCTTTGGATTCCAAAGCCCCCGTACCTTGTTTTTTACTATTGTTAATCTGAACATAGAAATTGATATGCAAATATTCCGGATCGGAATCCTTCTTATTTCCTCTGGTCAGCTCATGCGAAAAATTGACGATTTTGCCGCGAACGGATACGGCTTTACCGGCTCCTACCCTCAGTTGATTGTTTTGAAGAATGCAAGGCGATCCGCTGTCGGCATCGGCGAAATTATTACTTGGTGTAGCGCCTGCTGCAAGTACCTTGCAGAGATAAGCGCTACTGTCTGTAAAATATGCCCGACCGTCTATTTTAGCCCATCTCGGCAGAACCGTACCCACAGTTGCACCGCTGTTGTTTGCAACAATGAAATAAAAGTATGCATCGGTCGAACATTTTTTATAGTATCCTACTGTGGTGTCACTTCCGATAAGGGCCAACCCGATTTCGCCTCCGGAATCTCCTTCATTGATCGCATCAATGAGTCCCGGATCGATATTTTTTGCAACTGTGACCGGAAATAAATTTGGGTTTGTCTGATCCCCGGCGGCTTCAGCGGAAAAAGGGATCAGGAATATGACAAAAAGAAAAAGGAGAAAAGGAATTTTTCGGGCGTTCATAAGCTGCATCCTTATTTGATGTAAGTATTTAAAATCTTATTAATCATAAAGTGTGCATCATTCATGCCAATTATGAAAATATTTGTTCAATCGATAATTTCAATCGTTTATTTTTATAATCGGACGGCTCGGATGAGAAAAAAAAGACTCCATTTGTTTAAACAAACAGAATCTTTTGCGTTTATTTTTTTCGCAACTATATGCGGTAGTATAAATCAGTAAATTTCAGGAACGAATGTCTGATCACTGATAGGCGGCCTGACATATCCCTCATCAGACTGTCGGGGCGGCAAAACAACCGGCTCCGGAGTCAAATCTTCATAAGGGATCAGACTCAGCAGATGATGAATACAGTTCAGGCGCGCTTTCTGTTTATCATCGGCGTTGACCACATACCAGGGGGATTGTTTTGTGTCGGTGTAATAAAACATTTCATCTTTTGCTTTAGAATATTCCACCCATTTGCTGCGAGCCGCCAAATCCATCGGGCTGAGTTTCCAACGTTTGGTAATATCATTAATCCGATCCTGGAATCGTTTTTCCTGTTCTTCGTCACTTACGGAGAACCAATATTTGATCAGAATGATGCCGGAGCGAATCAGCATTCTTTCGAATTCGGGGGCACTGCGGAAAAATTCCGTTACCTCTTCTTCGGTGCAAAATCCCATAACCCGTTCCACTCCCGCCCGGTTATACCAACTTCGATCAAACAAAACCATCTCTCCCGCCGCTGGCAATTGAGCGACATATCGTTGAAAATACCATTGCGTTTTTTCCTTTTCGGTCGGGACCGGTAAGGCGACGACACGAACAATCCGCGGGTTCAGTAACTCGGTAATCCTTTTAATCACTCCGCCTTTTCCGGCTGCGTCACGTCCTTCAAAGATTACGACGACTTTCAGTCCCTTTTCCTTAATCCACCCCTGTAGTTTTACGAGCTCGATTTGCAATTTTTCCAGTTCTTTTTCATATTCTTTTTTGCTGAGGGGAGGTTTTGTGTAAGGCATACCGCACGGGATACTTGTACTTTTCGAGGTTGGCATTGCGGAAATTACGTCTTTTTTCTTTTCGTTTTCCTTTTTTTCATTTGATAGTTCTGTTTGTCCCGATTCTATTTTCTGATCGATTTTCTTCTTTTTCTTCTTTTTTTCTTTTGCCATAGTAGCCTCGACTTTCATTGGGAAAGAAAAATGACTTATTTATTATCCGGTCTGCTGATGATTTAATTGTACTTCCGATACGATCAGAAAAAAAGATAAGCGCTTTCTCGCAGCGGTGAAGTGAAAAATCATTTACCATATGCTGCCGACCACTCTAATAGCTGTGCAGCTTCTCGGTCGCTAATCTTCCTTTCTATGGCTTGTTCAATAACTGTGATTCGTCGTGCTTCTTTGATATCCATTTTGATTTTCATTCCGTTGGGGATCCTTTATTTTTCGGAAGGGATGACAAAATCGCCTGTATTTCATCGGGATGACATTATTGCTGAATAACAACACAGAATCGCCGGTCGTCCTTGACAGGCTTTTAAAAGTTGCTATAATTTAGGCGTTGATCCTCGATAGCTCAACGGCAGAGCGAGCGGCTGTTAACCGTTAGGTTCCCGGTTCGAATCCAGGTCGAGGAGCAAAAAATACCTCCGATCAGTCGGAGGTATTTGTGTTTAAAGAATCTGTTGTACAATTCTTAGATGCGAGCGAAGGTTATTTAATTTCATGATAGAAAGAACCAAAATGGACCATAAGATTTTGACAATTTTGTTGATTGTATTCACGGTGATTACAGGCTGTTCTTCCAGTGTTTGGGCGGATCAGGAACAAAAGGTGATCAATCCGCTGACCGGAATCGAGACTGATCCTAATTGGTTAAGTTATCCTCCGTTTATTATTCCTTACACAAAATTTCCGGATAAATTCAGATCTTCCGCGGGATTGAGCTTTGCTCCTTGGGTTTTTGAAATGTACTCCGGAGACGGGGAATCGCGACCGATGGCTCTGTTTTATGGGAGTATTCCGGAATCGACAACCGGCGTTACACCTTATATCGGTTCCGTATCTTCGGCTGTTCTCGGATTAGAATCGCTACGAAAGCAATATATGGCGGTATTGATAACCGCCGGAAATCCCGATCTTGTCAAGAAAGCGGGAATATCTAACCTTGAGACTTGGTACGGTGAATCCGGTTCGGAAAAATATCCGGATTTGCCGGTGCAACGGTTCATTGAAATTATGGAAAAATGGAAAAAGCGACTGGGTTCTCCCGATACGGAGGGAATATCGCTTCCCTTTTCAGCGGCGATTCCGGAAGGCAGCCGGTCGGGAAAGACACTGTTCATCCGTTATGCCGTTTTTAATCAAATTCTTTGGGAATTTGACGAAGCCGACGGTTTATATCACCGATCTCAAAACTCGGTTTCCGA
The DNA here is from genome assembly GCA_022837205.1 of Leptolinea sp. Taxonomy (GTDB): domain Bacteria; phylum Chloroflexota; class Anaerolineae; order Anaerolineales; family Anaerolineaceae; genus Flexilinea. Next base: position 10,812 of record JALHEL010000004.1, on the reverse strand, counting down.
TCCGAATCCGGTTAAGGATATCGATGTTCTTAATAATCAGCAAATTACTGCCCAAAATGTCATTTTGCTCTTTGCGGATCATTCATTAATTGAAGACGGCGTTAATTTCACCGTTAATTTCAATTATGTTAAAAAGAATCCGGCGTTAATTTTTCGGGATGGATTGTGTTATCAGGCTTTTTGGACAACCAAAGCAGAAGAATATGAAATTCAAAACCAAAAGTTACGCCCGATTCGCTTTTTTGAGGCTGACGGAGATGCGTTTCATCTGAAACCGGGGAAAAGCTGGGTCCACGTTGTTCAGATAAATAATCCGGTTTATGAAATTGCCGAACCGACGGGAAATCAGACAGAAGACGGCAGCGGACACTGGAAGGTCCCGTATATATCTGTTAAACCTAACGAAAAGAATCTTAATCCTGTACCATAAGGGAAATATCGGCGATAAGTACATCCAAGGCGGCTCTCGAATCTGGTTGGCTTGTTTTAAATGCAAAATCCATTTCAACCAATTTCCGATAAATAGATTTTAATTGAAGGAATCGGAACCGACTTGCCTGCCGCCAGAGTTTTTCGGCAACAAACGGATGTTGGTTTAGTTCATCTTGAACGGTTGCGATATTTCCTTTTTCATCCATAATTTCACGGGTTTGGATCAATAAGCGAAACTGTCTGATAATCATGGCAAATAAAACCGGAATTTCCTGATCTTGCATCAATAAGTCCAGAGTTCGGAACGCCTCTTTTGCATTTCCCGATGCCAAAGCATCGACCATATCAAAAATACTGACGGATGCTGAACCGGTAACCAATTCTTGAATATCCATACTGTCAATCGGTCTGCCGTAATTTACATATAGAAGCAGTTTCTCGAGTTCCTGTTTGGCTGCCCGCGTATCGTTTCCGACCGCAGTGACTAATATCTGAGCGGCTTGCGGTTCGATTTGTCCTCCCATAGCGATTGTTTTCTTTATAATCCAATCTCTCATCATTCCGACAGCCGGCTTTCGTTTTTCAATAATTTCAGCCTTCTCACTGTTTTTTTCGGCCCATTTCCGTAGGAATGAGGTCTTTCCAAAAATCAGCCAGTCTTTTCGCTCGAAATCATCCGTAATAACTAAAACAATATGGGTCGTGGAAGGAACGGACTCCAACAAGCGGAGCAGTTTTTTATTTCCGTCTTTTCCGCTTGCCAGAGCAAGCGGGTTGGTTAAAATGATTTGTCGATAGGGTGAAAGAATCGGCATTGCCATAACGGTATTAAAGAAATTTCCTTCATTGAAATTTCTCCCGTCCATTTTTGAAAAATTCAAATCCGCCAAACCGGTGGCAATTTGTTCCTGCTCAATCCGGCTCAGATATTCGGCTATCGATTCTTCGTCATCTCCGTATAGAATAGTCAGATTTTTTGAAGAACTCATAAAGAGGATTCACAGGGTTTCTTATAAACTGTCCGAATGAAAAAATAAGGATACTCTCGGATTTGTCCCGTATCGATGCCGCTGATTTCCATTCCGTTCATATCGGGATCGGTGGTTAGATTCCTCTGAATGGCAAATCCCAACGGTTTGGAAACCTGAATTGCCATGCTTGAAATCAGCAACAGAGAAGAAAATCTTTTTAACCTGTCTTTTTCGGATTTTGTTCCGATAAAAGTTAAAACAGCACTGACCGAGGTTAAAAGAGAAGCGGTCGCCAAATTGGTTCCGCATCCCGGATGGATAGCGAGATCCTTTTCTCCATGTGACAATCTTGCAAATGCCGCATCAGCCGCCTCTTGAATTTCCTGAATCGATAACTTCCCGATAATCCAAAAACCTCTTTCAACGGAATATCCGGCAAATTCTTTATCGGGGAATTTCTTTTCGAGAATATGAACCGTGGCATGCTCCAAAGCATGATTTTTCCGCACATGGTTTACAGGATTTTGAATACAAAGATCCCGAACTTTTGTTTCGATCGTTTTTTCCATAATGGGTCCTTTATTTTCAGTTAATAATATCCGAATCGGATGATGTTCCTTCCTTTTCGGCAACGGGAAGCAAAATAAACATCAAAGCTTCTCGAAGTGTCCGGAATTCTTTAACATTCATTCCTTCGGGGTATTTTTCTTTATGATGGATTGATTTCGGAATAACCGCTGTCGTGAAACCTAATTTTCGGGCTTCTTTCAAGCGTGATGACAACTTTCCGCTACCGCGCAGTTCTCCGGAAAGGCCGACTTCTCCAATCATAACGGCATCCGCTCGAATAGGCTGATTCTTTACCGATGATACAATTGCGGCTGCGATCGCCAAGTCGGCTGCCGGTTCCGAAATATGCATCCCACCGACCACATTCACGAATATATCCTGCTCACTCAAACGCAAGCCTATTCTGCGTGAAATTACCGCTGAAATCAGGAACAATCGATTCATATCAACGCCGATGGGAGTTCTTCGCGGATTTCCAAAAGAAGTCGGGTTAGTCAAAGCTTGAATTTCGACGAGGATCGGTCGAGTGCCTTCCATCGTTGCAACAACCGCCGATCCCGGAGCGTTGACCATCCGTTCCGCCAAAAAAAGTTCGGAGGGATTTTTCACTTCGATTAATCCGCTTTCAACCATTTCAAAAACGCCCACTTCGGAAGTCGCACCGAAGCGGTTTTTTACGGAACGTAATAATCTTAAAGAAAGAAAGCGATCCCCTTCCAAATATAAAACCGTATCGACAATATGCTCCAATACTCTCGGGCCTGCAATCATCCCTTCTTTTGTGACATGTCCGATCAGAAATACCGTAATCCCGCTGGTTTTAGCCAATTCGCGTAGTTTTCCGGCACATTCCCGGACCTGCGTGAGAGATCCGGCGGTTGACTCCAAAATCGGAAGTTGAACCGTCTGAATGGAATCGATAATTAAATAATCCGGTTTGAGTGATTGAACATGTGAAAATATGACATCCAAGTTTGTTTCGGTAACCAAGTACAATTTTTCGGGTATTTCACGGATAATGGAATTATTTTCCAATAAACGGGTTGCCCGCATTTTGATCTGGCGTTCGGATTCTTCTCCGGACACATACAATACCAACCCTTTCTGGGAAAGGTGTAATGCTGTCTGCAACATTAATGTCGATTTCCCGATTCCCGGATCACCGCCGATTAATATGACGGAACCGGGAACGATTCCTCCGCCTAATACCTGCGAAAGTTCTCCGATGCCGGTATCCACACGCGGTTCGGCTTTTTCATCAATATCGCGTAAGGCCTTGGGAATCGGGTTATTGTGAAGTATTCCCGAAACGCTTTGCGGGTTTTCTTCGGGAATGATCTCTTCTATCATAGTTCCGTAACTGCCGCAACCGGGGCACCTTCCCAAAAATTTTGGGTTGGTTCTTCCGCATTGTTGGCAAACATAATGGGTATGAGTCTTCGACATGGTTTAATTATAAGCATTATTCTTTTATGGTATTTTATTGCCGATTCTTTCATTGAGTTTTTTCGGAACCTGTGAAAGAATAAAAAAATCCTATACAATTATAAAAAAGGAGGGTCCTATGCAATTTGTGATGATATTTTCACTGATTATCGCTGTTCTTTCGGTCATGTTTGCTTTGCAGAATACCGCTGTCGTGAGTCTGAAATTTTTTATTTGGACATTCGAAAGTCCATTGGGGCTTTTACTGCTGATAGCTCTTACGGTGGGTGCGATCATTATTTCCATTCTGACTTTACCGAGTTGGTTTAAGAGTAAACGCATTAAATCGATTCATCAAAAAGAATTGGGAGAATTGGAAGAAAACTTGGCGAAATATCGGACGGATCTGATTGACACTCAAAATAAAAATAAAGATTTACGCCAAAAAGTTTTGGAGTTGGAAGAAGCGAAAGAGAACCTTGAGAAAGCGCATCAAAAGACGCTTCAGGAGATCAATGACTTAAGAAATGCTCTCTCGAATGCTCAATTGACCGCTGAAGAAGCTGAAGTCGCCAAAAAAGAAGCAATCGCAGCTCGGGATGAAATCAATATAGCGCTGAAAGAAATGGATTTAAAGATTGCCTCGTCCAAGAAATCTGCGGAAGAAGCTGCGGAAATTACTGCAAAAGAACCTGATACGATCGACGAGCCGGGAATGACGACAGCCGAGCCGGTTGAAATACCGGAGGAATCGTTACCGAGTTCTGCCGGGAATGAGGAACCCGATCAGCCGGAGAATTCCGATACAGACAGCGGAATGGATGAATTCCCGGAAGAAGAAAAGAAAAAGGAAAAATTTAATCTATGGTAACCATTCATTTCGACCTTCCCGATATTATAAAAGGAGTGAAAAAAACAATCTTTTCGATTGGGTTCATTCTTTTCATCGTTATTTTTTGCGCCGGCTTCCAAGCTCCGGAAGGATCAACTGAAATTGAATCGGGTACAAACGAAATTCCTCCCGTTACGAAAATATCTTGGTCTGCGGATTCCGAAAATATCTTTTTGATAGGGAGCCGTTCCATAAAGCGTTACCCGGTTCCCGAATTGGATCCGCAATCTCAATTTTATGCGGCATCAGCCGATCAGTTTATTCAAGATTATTGTCCGGGAGAAAATGTCATTGTGACCCTTAAAGAGGACCGGCAATTACTTTTTTATGAAGCCGGTTCGGTGAAATATCAATCGGGAATTAAATTAGACTATCCTGCGATGGGTGCGGATTGTTCCAACGATAAGGAGATTCTTGTTCCCAGTTTGGATGAAATCGCGGTGGAATTGTATGATATTTCAAGCGGAAATCTCATGAAGAAATTAACCGGTTTTCAGACCGCAGCCCCGGTCTACGGAGCAACTTTTTCTCCGGATGGAAAATTTATTTTATGGCACGCCCGAGCGTCATTCCGATTGCAGAATATCGAGGATGAAAGTTGGGGATCTCCGATAGAATTTCAAGATTTTATTGATGTATACCGTCTTTCGCCCGATTCCAAAGAACTTGTTGTGGCTGCTCCCTCTGAAGATTATTCAAAAAATAATCTGATTTTTATGGATACTCAAAGCGGAGAGGAATTGAGTCGAATTGAAATCGGTGAACAACCGATTGGGGCGATCGCATATCATCCGAACGGGAAATTTCTGATGGCAGCGGATTCCACGAGCCTTTATCGAATAGATTTAACCGATAAAAAGGTTGCTTTGAAAGAACAGATGGTTAAATCAGACCAAAATGTTTCGGATCCGATCCGTATTGCGGATATCTCATTTTCACCTGACGGGAAATATCTCGCGGTTTTGCAATCCGATGAGCAATTGTCATTGTTCCAGATAGAGGAAATTCTTCAATAAAATTTCAAAAGAAGCAGCTGTTTCGATCCGAACAGCTGCTTCTTTCATTGTGATTACTCAAAATTCCCGATAAATCGGGATCCCGATGGCTTCCCGAACTTCCAACATTGTTTGATCTGCGATTTTTCGCGCCCGATCTGCACCGTCATATAAAATTTCCCAGACCTGATCGGGTTTTTCCGCAAATTTCCTTCGGCGTGATCGTAAGGGTTCCAGAGAAGCATTGATATTTTTTGCCAACCGCTTTTTGCAATCGACACATCCGATACCGGCTATCCGGCATTCCCGGTTTATTTCCTCAACCTCTTCGTCAGAGGAAAACATTTTATGGAAACTGAATACATTACACACATCGGGATCTCCCGGATCTGTCCGGCGAATTCGTTGCGGGTCGGTAACCATTGTCATAACCAATTTTCGGGTGGTTTCATCGTCGGCTGCAATCTCGATTTCGTTATTTAAGCTTTTACTCATCTTGTTCACTCCGTCTAATCCCATAACTTTCGGTACCGTAGTGACTTTGATTTGAGGCTCAACAAGAACTTGAGTGTTATAGCGAAAATTGAAAGAACGAACAACTTCGCGGGCAAATTCCAAATGGGGTGCCTGATCGATTCCGACGGGAACCAACTCCGCTTTATATAACAGAATATCCGCACTCATCAGAACCGGATAGCCTAAAAGTCCATAGTTCACGTTTTGCGGATGCATACGGACCTTTTCCTTGAAGGTCGGAAGGTCTGTCAGTTTCCCCATCGGGACCACCATGGATAACATCGTATGCAATTCCATAACCTGCGGGACATGGGATTGGATAAACATGATTGATTTTTCGGGATCCACTCCCGCAGCCAACCAATCCAAAGCCATCTCGAGGCAATTTTGTTTCAGATCTTTCGTCGTTTCAACGGTGGTTAAAGCATGAATATCCACAATTGAGTAAATACATTCATAAGATTTTTGCAATTCGACATAATTTTGAATTGCTCCCAGATAATTTCCCAAATGCTGTCTGCCGGTCGGACGTGCTCCCGAAAATACCCGGATTTTCCCATTCTCCATAATCAAAAATCCCGCTTCCTGTAGTAAGATAAGAGTCAGCAAAAAAGTTGATTGATGACTTTTAAATTCGTAGTCTATTGTAATATGAAAATCGGACGATACCCTATTTCAAAAAGAATTTTTGACCTGATCGTGACCCTGATCGGAATGGTTATCGCTTTGCCCGTCATGGCGGTTGTTGCGCTCTTGGTTCGGATGAAAATCGGTTCGCCGGTACTTTTTAAACAGCAACGCCCGGGTCTGAACGAAAAAATCTTTACACTTTACAAATTTCGGACAATGATCGATCGCTATGATGCGGATGGAAAACCGGCGGCGGACGCAGATCGTCTGACGCCTTTTGGAGAGAAATTACGTTCAACCAGTCTGGATGAGTTACCTGAGCTTTTTTGCGTGATTAAAGGGGACATGAGTTTGGTGGGTCCGCGCCCCCTGTTGGTACAATATTTGCCTCTTTATTCCGATGAACAGAGACGCCGGCACTTACTACCTCCCGGGATAACCGGTTGGGCGCAGATCAACGGTCGAAATGCCATCACCTGGGAAGATAAATTCCGGCTTGATGTCTGGTATGTCGATCATTGGTCACTTTGGTTGGATATTAAAATTCTACTCAGAACGGTCGGAAAAGTGATCAAGAGAGAAGGGATCAGCGGTCAAAATCATGTAACTATGGAAGAGTTTAAAGGTTCAAAGACGATTCTTTAGATGATTTTTGTTACTTTTCAAATGAAGCAGGCGGTACCGGATCATAGGGGCTCACCAATCCTGAAATCAAGTCGGCATAGAGTTTATTCAGATAAAGTTTTTTCCCCTGATTGAATAGAGACTGTTGAATTCCGGTTTCGATTTGTAATTCGGGTATAACAGCCCCAGCCTGTTCACCGTTTGCCGATCGCCGGACGATATCATTAAGCGCTCCCGCCAGATTAATTTGAACGGAGCCCAACCAATTTCCGTTCCAACCTTCCGGAGGTTTTTCGGCGGTTATTACCGCGGCCTGTTTTTCACTCAATTTTTGGAGCAGCGGTAAACTGAGAGCTGCCTCAGAAACATAAAATGTGTTGGGAAAGCTGTCCTGAATTTGATCTAACGCAGCGATCCAAGCTTCCGGTGCGGAATCCTCGGGTAATAAGACGGTCAGCGGGAACTCTACGTAAGGAGGTCCGTAGGATTGGCATCGCCCGCAGAATAATTTCATTCCGTTGGTAAATGTCTCCGCTATGGCAGCTCCGTACAAAGGAGAATCGCTTGGCAGTAAGCCGGCTCCGCGCCAATCGTTGGCGGTTACGCCGAGAAAATATCCCGCAAGGAACGGCTGAAAGCCGATGTCATATTGAATGGTCCAAACATTCGAATCGGTCTGCGGCTGAAGGCTCAGGACAACGAATTGCTTTTGCGGAAATTGTTGAGCATATTGAGTCAGATCGGGTGGAAGGTTCGGGAAAATGATCAGGTCCGCATCTTCCGGGACCGTTGCAGGCGTCAGATTGTCTGTTTCTTCGATGGTATAAATCTCGGCGGGAAGCTGCCGAAGCGCGCTTTCAAAAATTTCTAAAATTCCCGGATTGGCATCCGGAATTCTGACGATTATTATTTTCTTCTGATCCGGTATCGGTGTTGCGGAAGGGAGGACTTCAGTGGGGGAAGCGACCGATGTCTGTTGGTTCGCCGATTCGGTCATTTTTCCGAGCTGTTCTTTTGTCGGATTTACCGGTGTATTACACCCTTGTATAAAAAGCGAGATTCCTAATAAAATCAAACCTGAGAGAAAGAATACAAAATTTTTACGGAAATTGGGTTTTCGATATGGAATCATTTGCATTCAATTCTCTTCTTCGGTCCTGTTTTTTAATGAATTTTGAATCTTTTTTTACCTTTTATCGGTATAAAACTGTAATTCGTTGTGTATTATAATAACATCATCGTAAAAACTGAAGCAGCAAATTGAAATCCGAGGATTGAGGTCTTGTGTGAACGGAATAGAAAACGAAAACAAGGCAAGAGCACGCTACCTGAAAAGGGGCATATACAGTAACCCGGATAACTCCAGAAAAATATATCTGAATGACTTAGCTCATAAATTAATTCCGTCATTAGGGTATTACATTTTATTAATTATCGCCGGCATCACTTGCGGGTTGGCTTTTTTATATCACTCCAAAGCTCTTTTGGTACTGACTTTGGCAATCCTTCCGTTTATGGGGCCTTTTTTCGGGATTTCTCTCTCGGCAGTGACCGGATCTTTTTCGTTTTTGGGGAAGAGTTTCCTGAAGTTTTTGATCGGAATCGGCTTATTTTTTCTCAGCTCTTTGGGAGTGGGCGGATTCGGACGCCAACCGGTCGGGAATATATCCGGTTCTACACCGGTGGCTTCGTTCGCGGATGACTTTGTTTTTTTTACCGATCCTGCCGGTCTGATGATTCTCACGGTTATTATTTGCTCTTTCGCAGCGGCGGTTGTTATCGTAAAAGGATCGGAACATCCGCAAGCGCTCAGCTCCGGGATAATGGCCGGAGTCCTTCTGCCCATCGGTTTGGCCGGTTTTTGCATCGGTTTACAATATTTTGATCCGCTTTGGGATTGTATCCGGACCAGTATCATTTATGGATTAATCGGTTTGGCGGCAAGTTTGCTGGCTTTTCTGTTTAAACAAGTCTTTGTTCCGCAATTTAAGACCTTCCTGTTATCCGGCATCCTGTTGGTTGGTGCGACGTTATATTTGTGTGATTTTACAAATATGATTAATCTCAACCTTGATGCGCGGTTTTCTCCCATGAGAGAACGATTTAATGCGTTGGTTAATCCGCCGACGGTTACTCCCACTCCGATACCTTCCGCCACGGCAACCGCAACAATTACACAGACCGCCACCTTTACACCTACCGGGACGATAACGAAACAGCCGACTGCTACCTTGTCTGTCACTTTCACAAAAAGCATCACACCCACACGACCGACTGTTACTCCGTCAGCAACGATTACATTTACAGCCGTTCCGCCGACTCCGACGAAAACTTATACGATCACTTATACTCCGACGGTAACTCCGACGAAAGTGATGACTCCGACAAGAACGATTCGACCGAGTAAGACTCCTACAATTACATTTACCCCGTCCGCGACCATTGTATACGGAATTGTCTCTGTTTCGAATGATGTCGGCTTATTGATCCGTGCCAACCCCGGACTTGATTCGGAATATGTAAAAAGCCAATTTAACGGAGCGATGTTGGAAATACTGGGAGAACAGAAAGAACGGGACGGAATCCTTTGGGTGAAGGTCCGTACGAATGACGGCTTGGAAGGATGGGCTTCCGCTGCTGCATTGAGGACAGCGACTCCTTTGGCTACCATAACGAAACCTTAATTGATCGAAGAATCTCCCCCGAAGAAGACTTTTTCATATTTTTGACAGGATTTTTCGATTGTAAAAGAATTCCGAATCGTCTGTTTGGCATTCATCCCGAGGTTCATACGCAGTTCCGGATGATCGATTAATTGCAGGATTGTTTCCGCAAGCTTCGGAACATTACCAAATGGAATTAATCTTCCGGAAATATGATCTTCAATCAACTCATCCATTCCTTCGAGAGCGCTTGCGATAACCGGTAATCCGGCTGCCATAGCTTCCATTAATGATATTGGCATTCCTTCCGTCTCGGAAAATAATACAAACAAATCCGCTGCCTGGAGCAATTCTGGAATATCGGTTCTTGCGCCAAGAAGTTTCACTTTATCTTGCAGACTTTTTTTCATAATTTGGGTTTGTAATGCGTCATGGAAAGGACCTTCTCCGGCAATAAAAAATCGCGCTTCAGGTCTTAATGCAGTCACTTGTGCCGCTGCTTCGATCAACAAATTCTGAGCCTTCTCCGGAACCAACCTGCCGACGTTGAATATGGCAAAATTTGAATCCGTCAGTCCGATTTCCGATCGTTTTCTCATTCTTGTATTCGGGTCGGGATCGATCAGAGGAATACCATTCGGAATAACAATTATTTTATCCGCCCGGATCCCCTCTTCAAGCGCCTGATTTTTTGCCCTTTCGGAAACGCAAATTATTTTATCTGTGACGGATGAATTGATCACTTTGGTGTGCAGGCTCATTTTTTTCTTCGACAATCCATGGAAACGCCCATGATGTGAACCAAATCGACCGGGAACATGGCAAATCCATGCGGCGGTCAATCCGATCAGATCGGCATCGTGTGTAAAACATTCAATGACGGTAGGTTTTTCTTTTCGAATGAATCGACATAAATGAAAAAATCCTTTTATTAAACCGAAGAAGTTAGGAACCGGCTTGCCTTTTTGATAGCTGCCGATAACTCGGATGGGGAAAGGGACGCATTTTTGCCAATCCTCAAGCAGGTTATCTTTATCATAATAGAAAGCAACGCTGACTGAATACCCATGCTGCCGGAACCAAAGCGCTTGATC
>JALHEL010000140.1 GCA_022837205.1 Leptolinea sp. | reverse complement strand
TGCCGGTAAAGATGCGGAAGGTGTTGTTTTATCTACGTTCTTTGATGAAGCCGATCCGGCTACCGAAGAAGCAAAGAAATTTGTGGAAGGGTTTAAACCTTTCTTGGTAGAGAATAATCAACCGGACATTATTCCGGCGGTTTCAGCTTTAGGCTATGACGCTTATCTGGCTTTATATAAAGCCATTGAAGCTGCCGATTCCGTTGATCCGATAGCGATTCGGGATGCACTTGTCACTCTTGAATTTGACGGTGTGACCGGTCATATTAAATTCGATGAGAATGGGGATGCTGTCAAGAATATGGCGTTCATTAAAGTGATTCAAGATGGAGCCTTTAAATTCTTGCAAACAGTGACTATTGCTGAATAATCGATACGCATGAAAAGAATGTTGAAGTTATTTCTTCACGTTATTTTCCTTGAACGAAGGTAGTTCTGTTTTGTTGCTTCGGATGAAAGGTGCCTTAGGCACCTTTCATCTTTTCGGTCTGAATTAGATTTGTGATTTTTTGATCAAATATTTCAGCCCGTTTTCTGCTGTGAGATTATACGGAAATAAAGGAGGGGCAACCTTCTATGAGTTTGACGACAATATTGCAACATAGCCTGACAGGAATTTCATTAGGCGGTGCATATGCACTGATTGCGGTGGGCTATACCATGGTTTACGGAATTCTGCGCCTGATTAATTTTGCTCACGGTGAAATTTTTATGATGGCAGGCTATTTCATGATTTTCTCTATGGCTTCATTTCCTTGGTATATTTCCATCCCGATTGTTCTAGCGGGGACGGCTTTATTGGGGGTTTCCATTGAAAAAGTAGCCTATAAACCGCTTCGGTCCGCACCGCGGATGTCCGTTATGATTTCTGCGATAGGCGTTTCCTATCTTTTACAAAACCTCGCAACCTATTTATTTACGGCTTTGCCGCGAGGATATCCGGAAATACCCGGACTGAAGAAAGTTTTCCAAATCGGAGATCTTTCTTCTTCGGTCGTAACCTTCGTAACCCCGGTTATCACGATCCTGCTGGCTATTGTTCTGGTTCAGATGATCAATCACACAAAAATCGGTATGGCAATGAGAGCCGTATCGAAAGATCTGGATACTGCGCAGTTGATGGGAATTCAAATTAATTCTGTAATCAGCTTCACATTTTTGATCGGATCGCTGTTGGCGGCAATCGGTTCCATCCTTTATTTTACCGACAGGATGTCGGTAAATCCTTTCAGCGGTTCCCTTCCGGGACTAAAGTGTTTCGTCGCGGCAGTTCTGGGCGGCATCGGCAGTATTCCGGGTGCGATTGTGGGCGGCTTTATATTGGGTATCGGTGAAACTTTTATGGTTGCCGCGGGTTTTTCCACTTTCAGTGATGCTTTCACATTTATCATGCTCATTTTCATGCTTTTGGTAAAACCGACGGGGTTGTTCGGTGAAAAAGAACCGGAGAAAGTCTGATGACACTGAAAAAATCAACCAAAACTATTTTATCGATCACGGTTCTGGTCCTGATTGCCCTGCTTTTGTTTCATCTGGAACAGGATAAAAGAGCCAACAGTTATATTCTTTCCATATTGGAACGCAGCATCATCTATGCGGTAGTGGCTGTATCGATGAATCTGCTGAACGGTTTTACCGGATTATTTTCTCTCGGACAAGCCGGATTTATGGCGCTCGGAGCTTATACCGTCGGTATATTGACCATTCCGGTCGAAAACCGGCCGTCGGTATACTATACCAGCGGAATAAATGAAACGATTGCCAATTGGCATCTGCCTTTTCTGCCGGCTTTATTGATGGGAGGGTTGGTGGCAGCTTTGGCGGCTGCGCTGGTCGGTGCCTTAATCTTGAAACTAAAGAGCGATTATTTGGCTATTGCCACTCTCGGTTTTTCGGAAATCGTTCGGGCTGTAATTGCCAGTCCGCAACTGGATATGATTACCAACGGGTCGTATGGATTAAAAAAGATCCCCCGTTTTACAACGGTATATATACCGTTTGCTCTAGCGGCTGCCTGTATTTTACTGATGATTTTGCTTATTAATTCTTCCTACGGAAGGGCATTTAAAGCCATTCGAGAAGATGAAGTCGCCGCCGAAGCGATGGGGATTAATTTATTCAAGCATAAAGAGCTTTCTTTTGTAATCAGCTCATTTTTCACCGGAATCGGCGGAGGAATGTTAGCCTGTTATATGGGATCGATCGATTCGGGCACTTTCAGAATCACGTTGACTTATGATATATTGCTGATCGTTGTTTTAGGCGGGTTGGGCAGTGTTACCGGATCCATATTGGGATCGTTCTTAGTTACAGCCGGTCGGGAATGGTTGCGCTTTTTCGACGAGCCGCATGCTATTTTTGGATGGCAGATTCCTTTATTCCGTTCCGGATTCCGTATGGTTGTCTTTTCCGTTCTGCTGATGGTGGTTGTGTTGTTTTATCGAAAAGGAATCATGGGTGACAAAGAATTCAGTTGGGAGAGTTTCTTTGGATTTTTCAAACGATTAATCCCGAAAAAGAAGAAACTTGCGGGAGGAAATACGCATGACTGAATCCGTCTTGAGAATTGATCATTGCACGATGCAGTTTGGCGGTGTAGTGGCTGTCGATGATTTATGCATGGAAATTAATAAGGATGAAATTGTGGCTTTGATCGGCCCGAACGGAGCCGGGAAAACAACCGCTTTTAATTTTGTTACGGGTGTTTACGAACCGACGAACGGCAGAGTTTATTTTAATGACAAATTATTGGTTGCCAATCATCCGCAAGGAAAAATGAAGAAACTTTATATGGGCGAGTTCGAAAAAATTTGCCCGGATGTGGTTCGAAAGACACCTGATCAAATTACCCGACTTGGGATTGCCCGGACATTTCAGAATATCCGATTGTTTAAGAATTTGACCGTGCTTGAAAACGTGTTGATTGCCATGCATTTGCATATGAAATCGGGATTAATCGCTGCCGCAACCCATTTGAATTATAAAGAAGAAAACCAGATGCGCAAAGAAGCGTTGGAATTGCTGGAAATGCAGAATCTGATTCATGTAAAAGATGAAATAGCAAGCTCTCTCCCCTACGGACAGCAGCGTCATCTGGAGATCGCCAGAGCGTTGGCAACCAAGCCGACTCTGCTTTTATTGGATGAACCGGCTGCCGGAATGAATCCTCAGGAGACGGATGAACTTGCCGAATTTATTCGAAAAACCAAAGAGGACTTCAATTTAACGGTTTTCTTGATTGAACATCATATGACCCTTGTTATGGACATTTCCGATCGGATTTATGTGCTGGATTTCGGGAAAATGATTGCCCACGGTTCTCCCGATGCTGTTCAGAATGATGAAAGAGTCATTCATGCTTATTTGGGGGTGGCAGATGCTGAAGATCAATAATTTGAAAGTTTCCTACGGCGGCATTAAAGCTTTGAACGGTATTTCTCTCGAAATTCCAGACGGAAAGATTGTAACGTTGATTGGTGCAAATGGTGCCGGCAAAAGCACTACTTTCAAAGCGATTGTCGGATTGGTCAAGCCGGTTTCAGGGGAGATCTGGTTTAAAGATCAAAATATAACCGGTCTGCCGACAAATAAAATTATCGGGAGCGGTATTTCGACGGTACCGGAAGGGCGAAAAGTGTTTTCCGATATGAGTGTTCTTGAGAATTTGCGGATCGGTGCATATTTGAGAAAAGATGAAGAAGGAATTCGCAGAGATATCGACATGGTATTCGATCTCTTCCCTCGTTTGAAAGAACGCCATTGGCAGCAAGCGGGGACCCTTTCGGGTGGTGAACAACAAATGTTGGCGGTCGGGCGCGGATTGATGGGGCATCCTCAGCTGATGTTGATGGATGAACCTTCTCTCGGTCTGGCGCCTTTAATTGTTCAGGAGATTTTCTCAATCATTAAGAAAATCAATGATGAAGGTGTTACGATTTTATTAATTGAGCAGAATGCCAATATGGCTTTGAGAACGGCCGATTACGCTTATGTAATGGAGACTGGCCACATTACCATGCAAGGTACGGGAAGGGAATTGCTTGCCGAAGAAAGTATTCGATCGGCTTATTTGGGAAAACGAAGAAAAGCAAAAGTTTAATTTGATTTTTTATCGTGAGGACCGGGATCGGTTTACCAGGAACGATCCCGATCTTTTTTAAGGGGTAAGTTTGAAGTTTCTGCTGATTATTAATTAATCATTCTTCAGGGTAAACCGTTTGTTCAGAAAAATGATTACGATATTCACTCGGGGTGGAACCGGTCGCTCGTTTGAAAACTTTTGTAAAATAATTAAAATCCGGAATTCCGACTATTTCAGAAATTTCTCGGATCGGCATATCGGATTCGATTAGTTTCTTTTTTGCCGCTTCAATCCGTTTTTGAGTGATCAACTTTCCGACGGTCATATTTTTATCGATCTCTCTCGCTATTTTACAAAGTTTGCTCTTTGATATTGCCATTTCATAAGATATTTCATCCAGCGACAAATGAGATGCGTAATGAGCATTAATAAAGGATTGAAGCCTTTGAGAATCCGGAAGATTATCGAATTCTACTATTTTTTCCAATCTTACTTCACTGACACAAGCGTTCACGATCTCATATGCCGCTCGGATGTTGCGTTGAGATAACTGAGGCAATTTATAGAAAGCCTCCTGTAATCTTGATTGATCTGTATACCATTGACATAACTTTTTTGTTTTCTGCCATTGTTCATCAATGGGTGAATCGTCTAATAATTGTCCAAATAAAATAACCGCAATTAATTGACCGTTTTCGGTTATCGGAATAGCCGTATCGATCAATCCGGCATGACATCGATATTGATAAGGAGAGGTTTTTCCTTCCAATTTATTGATAGCTTGCAAATCGGAGCCGTAACAATGACTATATCCGTCTTGAGTGTCACAGATGAGGTTGCAAAAAGCGCTTCTTTTGTTGACGGTATAAAGTTCATGTGCTTTTAAATCATGCAGAGAAAATTTTAGATCAGTTATTTCCTGTAAATTAATCAGCAATTCATTTAATCTTGAGGTATTCAGGTTATAGATCATATTTTCCCGTTCAACCAACTATAATAACAGAATAGAATTATTGGTAAAACAATAATAGATTTTACTATTAATACAAGCGATTTTTCTATTCGTTTTAAATAGCTTTTCATATAATGCAATTAATAAACGTTTATACAAATGTGTGTACATATTAATCAGTTCGTTGCATTTTGTAAATGAACTGAAAAAAACAAAAGGAGAATCAGATGAAGAAAAGAATGTTTTGTTTGGTTTTAGC
>JALHEL010000139.1 GCA_022837205.1 Leptolinea sp. | reverse complement strand
AACGGCTAACAATACAATATATAAAGGCCGGGGAGGAATATCTCGGCCTTTAAAACCCATCCCCGCAGCCAAACTGCGAGCATAATGTCCGTAAAAGGACCCGTCCGAAAAAGGATAAACTTCGAAATTTGGCGCTCTGCCGGGCGGAGAGAAAAAACCGTGTTGGTTTGGAATTGCCAGCCAAATCCCGACCGCAACCGCCCAAACAATGAACGGCATGGCCTTGATCACAAAGGGAGCGGCTTTGCCTATTTGTTTCATTTCAAGAATCATCCAGAGAAGACAAAGCAAGAATGCCAAAATCAGATGCCATTCAAGCAAAGGGACGGTCGGCTTCCCGAAAAAAGCATTATCCTTGACTAAGCCGATCCAGGTAACGGCGATTCCGACCGCAGCGACGATGCCGATTCCCATCAGAATCAGGAAGGTTTTTCTTTGATGACTTTTTTGTCGGAAAACTTCCCGAAAATCATTTGAAATTCGATAAAGAAAATATAAAATCGCTTGGATTGCAATGAATCCCAGCCAACAAACCGGAGGGAACAAGCGCCTGTAAACCACGAACCAAGAATAATCTTCACTTGTTCGGTACAGCAACCACAGAGATCGCAGTAAAGCCGTTCCCGACAGAAGAATTCCCTGGCTTAAAAGTAATGCGAACAAACGAAAAGTTTTCTTGGCGCTTAAACGAATCCAAAAATTCAGCACATTTTTTGAAACCAGAGGGATTCCGAAAAAACAGGCCAGCAACAGAACCGCCGAGAGCAAAGCAAGTCGAACGCGACTGAACGCGAAAAGACTGCCCTCTCCGCTTCCTCCGGGAAGAAACAATAAATACAGGAAGCACAGGATCCCTTCCGCGGAGGATAGCATGAAAAAATGTTCGGTTGCTTTTACATCCTTGTTCATTGTTGAAATTTATCCGAATGAATGATCAATTCTCAATTTTGTTATCTGAAGAAATGGATGCTTGTTTTCCCGACGCAGAAATAGTGGTCGGTTTTTCCAGCCCTTGATTTAAACTTCCGCGCCGATATCCCGCTAAGTCCAATGTGGTATGCAAAAATCCGATTTCGTTGAAGATTCTGACAATCTGTTCCCGATGATCCGAAATGATTTTCATATCTCTTTCCGGTACTTCAATTGCGGCAGCGGAATCGTAAAGCCGTACGCGGCATTCTCGAATCCCGAGAGATTTTAAATAATTTTCGCCTTTTCCGATTTTTATGAGATCTTTTGGATCGATTCGTCGACCGTATGGAATACGGGTTGCCAGACAGGGAGTGGAAGGTTGATCCCATGTGTTCAGTTGAAAAGTTTTTGATATCTCCCGAATCTCCAATTTAGTCATCCCGGCTTCGACAAACGGACTGCGAACGCCGCATTCTTTTATCGCTTCTCGACCCGGACGGTAATCACCCAGATCATCGATGTTCTGTCCTTCGATTACAAACGCGAAATTCCGCTCCTTTGCGATACGGATCATTTCCGTAAGAATTTGGCGCTTGCAGTAATAGCAGCGATTCGGCGGATTAGACGCGATCGATTCGACTTTCAACAGATTCTGTTTAACGATTTCGTGAGGGATTTGATGTTTTTTCGCAAACGCTTCGGCAGTATCGATGGCGTCCGGCGGATCCAATTCCGATGAGACGGTGATCGCCAGACTTCGATCTCCCAAGGTCTCATGGGCGAGATAAGCCAAAAGGCTGCTGTCCACACCCCCTGAAAAAGCAACAATAACCGATCCCATTTCCCGCAGGATTTCTTGCAATTTATCCAATTTTGACTGTGTTTCAGAGGCCAATCCCGATTTCTCAGTCATCTTGCAAGTCCTTTTGAACTCTGAGATGATTGATTTTGGAAGCCAGACAAGCCGCACCGTATCCGTTATCGATATTCACAACCCCGACACCGTTGGCACAGCTGTTTAACATCGAAAGCAAAGCAGCTAAGCCGTGAAAATTGGAACCGTAGCCGACGCTGGTAGGAACGGCAATTACCGGACATTGAACCAACCCGCCGACGACGCTGGCGAGCGCTCCTTCCATTCCGGCGACAACGATGATGACTTTTGCTTTTCGGAGATCCGGCAGACGGTTAAAGAGACGATGAATACCTGAAACGCCGACATCGTATATGCGCTCGACTCGGTTTCCCATCAATTCCGCTGTCAGAGCGGCTTCTTCGGCAACCGGAATATCACCGGTGCCGGCGGTAACTACCGTGATCCCTTCCAATAATTCTTGCTTCTCCTTCGTATATAGAATTCGAGCAGTGGGATCATAGGTGGCATATGGCAGGCGTTCTCGAATATGTTCATAAACTTCCGGACTGATCCGCGAAGCCAATACATTCGGATTTTTATCATGTAATCTTTCAAATATTTCAACGATCTGTTCTTCCGTTTTCCCCGGTCCGAAGATTACCTCCGGAAATCCGGTGCGGATTTCCCGCTGATGATCGATTACGGCAAAATTCCCTACCGATTCCTGCGGAAATTCGCCCAACGCTTTTATCCCTTCCGAGACAGATATCGCACCGCTTGCAACGGCTTCCATAATCTGTCGAATTTGTTGATCATTCATAAAAATTCTCCGAGCCGACATTTAGTTTCTACCATTTAATTCTATTCGATAATCCGTCAGGCGGGATATAGGGGATTCAAAAGATTTCCGCAAAAGTCGATTCGGATCATTATTTTTTGATCGAAAAGAGTCGGGATCTTTTATTTTGGTAATCTCGCGGGTGAAGCGGATAGTCCATCTTATTTTATAGTTGCGATATACTAAAAGCGTAGATATATTTTATTGAATAAGGCGCAGCGATGATTCGGAAAAATTTTTTTTGTTACCTTCTGATCCCTCTTAGTGTGACAGCCTGTGTTCAGCACCTGCCACGGGAAATTGTTACCTCTACGGTGCCAAACGAGACTTCCGTTGCCCAAACCACAGCGGATACCGCAGAAACTCCGGTTGCGGCTGAGGAATATGCTCTTCCGGAAGGTACTCTCGTGTGGACGGATGCATCGGTGACCCGCACGTTGCCGGCGGGAGCAACTTATGCCGATCCTTGGGATTATTGCCAGGCTGTTGGAACGATTGATACACCCGGACCCGAATACACGGGAACGAATCCCCCGGAAGTCATAAAAAAAGAAGTATTACGCGCCCTGGCTATTTCCGAATCGGATGGCACGGCTCATAATGTGGTATGGCGTTGTGTGGATGGGCAAGTGTTTGGCTGCGACAGTTCGATGTACTCGACTTGCCTGACTCCGATGAATCTAAGCACGACCCCGCCGGAAGCGGCTGTCAACGAATGCGCCAAGGCTGAAATGGATAATATAACATTACCGGGTGCGGTCGTCGGGAACGACACTCCTTATGAATGGACCTGCCAAAGCGGAAAGCCCGTTATTACCGGTCAGGGGGTGACCGTGGATGAACAGGGATATAACGCTCTGATTTGGTATCCGGTACCGAGACAATAACCTTAGCGGAGTTTTTTTATGAATGCGGTTGACATTATTATTAAAAAAAGAGATTCCAAAGCATTAACCGATGAGGAAATTCGATTTTTTATTGACGGTTATACCGAAGGGAAAATTCCCGATTATCAAGCGGCAGCTTGGGCGATGGCGGTTTTGTGCCGCGGGATGACCGCTCGGGAGACGACGGCCCTAACCAGAGCGATGGCGGAATCCGGCGAGATGGTATCTCTCAAGGGCATTGCGGATATCGCGGTTGATAAACATTCGACCGGAGGAGTGGGCGATAAAACGACGCTGATCGTTCAACCCATTGTTACGGCTTGCGGTTTGCCGGTGGCAAAGATGTCTGGACGGGGATTAGGATTCAGCGGAGGCACCATTGACAAATTCGAGTCTATTCCCGGAATGCGACTGAATTTATCGAAAGAGGAATTCTTAAACCAACTGAAACAATATGGTACGGTTCTTTCCGGACAATCGGCGGATCTCGCTCCGGCTGACGGAAAGCTATATGCGCTCCGAGACGTCACCGGAACCGTTCCGTCTATCCCCTTGATTGCTTCATCCATTATGAGCAAGAAAATCGCCGCCGGAACCCCGCTTATTTTGTTGGATGTCAAAGTCGGGAACGGCGCTTTTATGGAAACACTTGAAAAAGCGGAGAAACTGGCAAGATTAATGGTGTCCATCGGGAAGAAGTTCGGGAGAAGCGTGAAAGCCGAATTGACCGATATGAACCAACCGTTGGGTTACGCCGTCGGGAATGCGTTGGAAGTACAGGAAGCCGTGCGTATGTTACGCGGAGAAAAATCCGCTCCGGATTTATATGAGCATTGCATCGAATCTTCCGCGTTGATGATTAAAATGGGTAAGAAAGCGAAATCTGTTGATGAAGCGCGTCATATGGCAGAAGATGCGATCCATACCGGAAAAGCTTTGGAGAGTCTAAAGCTGTTGGTTCGTCTCCAGGGCGGGGATGTTTCTTATATCGATGATCTCGCTAAATTCCCGAAGGCGCCCATTATTCGAGATTTATATGCTCGATCGGATGGTTGGCTTTCGGAAATCAATGCCCGCATGGTTGGTGAAGCATCCGTTTTGTTGGGCGCCGGTCGGGTTACCAAAGCGGATCGAATCGATCATCGAGTCGGGATTATTGTGCACCATAAAGTCGGCGATCCGATCAAAAAAGGCATGCCGCTTTTTACGGTTCATGCCAACAATGAGGAAAAGCTGAATCAAGCCGCTGAATTATTAAACAATGCCTGTAAGTACAGTGAAAGCGAAGTCGAAAAACTGCCACAATTTTACGGACTGATTGAATAGCGGAAGCCTATGGTTTTTCGGTTGAAATTTTTTCCTCGGGAGTTTGCGTAACGGCGGGTGTTAAAGTGATTTCATCACCCGGCATACGTTGATAAGGAAGGGTCGGGCATTTGATTTTAAGGTATGGGTTTGCCTGGATCACTTCGATTGCCGGCATATTTATATCTGAAAGGGAGACGAAATCCGGTGAATCCGGCAAACGGACTCGAATCCATCCGGTGTTGCGATTTTTACTCGGATAAAAGATTAATGCCCAGATTTCGCCTTTGTTGAAATCGGGTTCACAATACCGAATCACGTTCACCTTGGTTCCCGGTTCCAAATATCCGTCGCTGATCATAACCGACATGCCGGACGGAAGTTCATAAACCCCGACACGGTTGTTATTGATCAAACCTGTTAACCCTACCGGTGTAGGCGTAAACGTGAAAGTGGCTGTGGGCGTCATCGTCAGAGTCGGTGTCGCGGTTAATGTAGGTGACGGTGTAACGGTGTTTGTCAGAGTCAACGTCGGAGTTTCGGATAAAGTCGGCGTCAGGGAAAGAGT
>JALHEL010000138.1 GCA_022837205.1 Leptolinea sp. | reverse complement strand
AAAATATTTCGTATCGCTTGCGGCAGGATGATTTTTTCCATCGTCTGCCAGTGATTCATTCCGATTGAAAGCGCTGCTTCATATTGACCCTTATCGATCGAAATGATGCCGCCGCGAGCAATTTCAGCCATATAAGCACCGGTATTGATCGAAACAATAAATAGAGCGGCTACAATCGGAGACATGTCCAATCCCCATAATTCCGCTGATCCATAATAAATAACCATGGATTGGACAATCATCGGAGTGCCACGGAAAATTTCGATATAGGCAACCAAAATCCACCGTACCACTTTATAAAAAATCTTTCTACCGAATGAATCATTCTCTTCAATCGGAATTGTCCGCACAACGGCAACAGCGAGCCCGATAAGAAAACCGACAATTGTCCCGATCAAGGCGATATACAAAGTGGTTAACGCCCCTTGAAGAAAATATAGGCCATATTCATTGACAAAAAAGCGAACCCATTCTAAAAAAGTTGAAGGCATAATCTATTCCTAAATTGTGTCCGACAAAAACAACCGGAACAAGCAAATATACTTTTCCGGTTGTTTTTGTTGATGATAATCAGAAATGGATGGAATTATATCCATTTCCGGCCTGTTCCTTATTTACTCTCCGGAAAGCGGCTGAATTGCGATGGCATTATCCATGATTTCCTGGCGTTTTTCTTTTGTGATTGTCGAGATAATTTTATTTATAGCCTCTAAATCCGGATTCCCTTTTTTCAATGCCACAGCGATTGCAACATCTTCCGGCGAGGTTTCAAATCCTTTTCCCTCTTCAAATTCGACAAATGTTAAATCCGGATTTGATTCCATAGCGGAAATTGCTCCTGGACGTTCGGAAATATAGCCATCAATTTTTCCGGATGAAAGCGCTACGATCATCGCCGGGAAGGATTCCATTGCGGTCTGTTTTTTCACACCCGGAATTTGATCAATAACGGTGTAGTGGAATGTATTCAACTGAGCGGTAATTCTGGCACCGCTAAAATCCTGGAGACTTTTTGCAATGGCATATGGGCTGTCTTTTTTGACAACAATGACAAGGTCACTCTCATAATACGGATCCGAAAAATCGACACTGGCTTTGCGTTCTTTTGTCGGTGACATTCCCGCAATAACCGCATCAATTTTTCCGGCATTTAGAGCCGGAATCAGACCATCCCATTCAGTTTTTACCAATACGAGTTCACGATTTAAGCCATCGGCGATTATTTTGGCGATGGCAACGTCATATCCGTTACAATAACCGCCTCCGCCTTTAATTTTAATTGCCCCGTTTGAATCATCCAGCTGTGTCCAATTGAATGGAGCATAATTACATTCCAATCCGACTTTAAACTCCTGTTTATCCTGGGGTTTAACAGAAATAAAGCCGCTTAATAATACCGATAAAACGCTAAGCGAAACAATCGCAACAATAAATAATTTACCCTTTTTCATATTAAACTCCAAAATTTGATAGAATTTTCATAATATTAACATGGAAAGAGATGGATTATGTGTTTAATAAAAAAAATATTACTGGATCAAAGTGAAATCGAATGAACGAAAGTTGGGATGAAAAGCAACTTATAAAAGAAGGTGAAATAGCCGAAATTGTTGGAATCAGTCACTTTCATCACATAATTAAAATTCAAGCCGATCAGGAAATTCAAACCCATAAGGGAATTATTTACACCAATGATTTCATAGGGCGACCGTGGGGAAGTATTATTCATAGTCATAACGGGAATAAGTTCTATGTCATTCAACCTGCCTTAACAGATATGATTAAAAACATTCCCAGGGAGACACAAATTGTTTATCCGAAAGATGTCGGGTTTATATTGCTTAATCTGGCAATCGGTCCCGGAAAAAGAATCATTGAAGCCGGTACCGGCTCGGGTGCTTTAACAACCGCTTTTGCCTATGCGGCCGGTTCGACGGGGAAAGTATATTCTTATGACAGTCGGGCTGATTTTCAAAAGCTTGCCGAAGAAAACCTGAAAAGAGTTGCCTTGGATGAACAAGTCGAATTTATAACTCGGGATATTCGGTTAGGATTTACAGAAAAAAATGTCGATGCTCTTTTCCTTGATATTCCCGATCCTTATAATTATTTAGCGCAAGTCAGAGATGCATTAAAACCGGGAGGCTTTTTTGGATGTTTGTTGCCAACTGCCAATCAAGTAATCCTCCTTTTAGAACAAATGAATGCAAATCAGTTTGGATTTACAGAAGTCTGTGAAACAGGAATTCGATATTATCAGACCGAAGCTGAACGGTTCAGGCCGGTTGATCGAATGATCGCTCACACAGGATTTCTGATTTTCGGAAGGCCTTTGATTAAGGATGAGGATTTAATGGTGTAAAACCAAAACAGAAAGCAAAAAAAGACCAATTCGTCGAATTGGTCTTTTTTTTATATCATCTAAAAGGAAGCTATTTCTTTTCTTCCTCTTCTTCCGATTCTTTCTTACCTTTTTCTACAACTTCAGGCTCCGTACCTTCCGCTGTCGTTACTTCTTCTTCAACAGCTTCTTCAGCCATTGCGCCGGAAATTGAAACAATAACATCATTCACATCATCAAAAACGGTCACGGCATCGGAAATATCCAAATCACCAACCCGAATCAAGTCTCCGATATTCTCTAATCCGCTGATGTCGACTGTAATTCTCTCCGGAAGATCAGCCGGCAAAGCTTCGACATCAATAAACTCACGTTCCTGTAATACAATCCCGTTGAAATTCTTTACCGCCGGAGCAACTCCGACCAATTTAACTTCAATTTTGGAACGGATCTTTTCTTTTAGAGATAAGATTTGAAAATCAATATGAATGATTTGATTCCGAATATAATCTTTTTGTTTTTCACGAATTAAAGCTTGGTGTGACTCACCATTGACCTTAACCGTAACGATACTGGAGCTCGTCAGATTATTAATCACACGCTCGATTTCTCTTGCATTCATTGTGATTGGAAACGGGGGTTCATTATGCCCATACATTACACCGGGAATCAAACCCTGTCGGCGCAGTGAGCCGACTTTCTTGCCAACAACATCTCGCTTTTCAGCATTTATTACAACTTTTTCCATGATTCTTCCTTCGAGTGCCTCTCACAGATTAAACCTGTTACCTTCACCCTTTTAAAGATATTTTACTCAAAGAGCTCACTGATTTTAGCCTTTTTTATATATACAGTCAAGATAAGTTTTATGATTTAATGATATCGTTCGAACAAAAAAGATGTAAAGATATTGATAAAAAAGGCATTTCGATTATATTTATTGGATCGGGTAAAACAAAATGACCGTAAAAGAAAAAAATCAGAGGGGGTTTTATGACAGAACTTAAAGTTGGGATGCCGGCTCCGAATTTTACCCTGCCGGATCAGATGGGAAAAATCCATTCTCTTTCCGATTTTCGCGGTAAAAAAGTTGTTCTATATTTTTACCCGAAAGACAATTCCGCAGGATGTACAAGGCAAGCCATCGGTTTCAGAGATTTGTATGAAGAATATATGCGTTTAGCCGTAGAAATCATCGGAATCAGCAAGGATTCGGAAAAGTCTCATCAAAAATTTATTGAAAGCCATGCGCTTCCGTTTCTTCTGCTTTCAGATCCCGAATTAAATGTTATAAAAGCTTATGATGTATGGAAAGAAAAGAACCTTTATGGCAAGGTTACCATGGGAATCGTTCGAACCACATTTATTATCGATGAAGACGGGATAATTATTAAAATTTTTCAAAAAGCGAATGCGAATACGAATGCAAAGGAAGTTCTTGAATATCTGCAAAGTATCCGATAGAAAACCATTTGCTTCCATTGATATGCAAGTGCTTAATAATGCTTGATCAGAGAACTGCTGGTAACTATAAAAATAAGTCGGGCATTATTTTTGTTTATGATTCATTTTTCATGATATAAGGAGAAATTACATGATTGAATTGATCGATAAGGAGATCATTTATTCCGAAACCTATGGTTTCGTTCAGAAAACCGATGAAAGATTAGCCGATTTTATGAAAGAGTCCGGATTAAAAGAAATATCTGAACTCCGCCGAAATACAATCGCTTATCAAATATTGGAAAAACACAATCATTCAAAAAATCCGGCACAAATGCAGTTAGTTTTTGATTCTTTAGCATCCCACGATATTACTTATGTCGGAATTATTCAATCAGCGAGTGCCAGCGGAATGAAGGAATTTCCGGTCCCTTATACACTGACAAATTGTCATAACAGTTTGTGCGCGGTCGGTGGCACCATTAATGAAGACGATCATGTATTTGGACTTTCCGCGGCAAAAAAGTACGGAGGAATCTATGTTCCTGCCAATCTGGCTGTCATTCACCAATTCGAAAGAGAAATGATGGCAGCTTGCGGCTCAATGATCTTGGGATCGGATAGTCATACTCGATATGGTGCCTTAGGAACCTTGGGGATCGGTGAAGGCGGACCGGAGCTCGTAAAACAATTGCTTCAAAAAACGTATGATATCGATGCGCCAAAAGTTGTATTGGTATATTTGGAAAATAAGCCGAATCCTTGGGTCGGCCCGCAAGATGTTGCGATCGCTCTGATAAAAGCGGTTTTTCCTACCGGATTTGTCAAAAATAAGATATTGGAATTTGCAGGTCCCGGAATTCAGTATTTACCGATGGATTTCAGAAACGGGGTTGATGTCATGACAACCGAAACGGCTTGTCTGTCATCGATCTGGCAAACCGATGAATCTGTAAAAACCTATTTCGAACTTCACGGAAGACCCGAAGCGTATCGACCGCTTCATCCTGAGAATTATGCTTATTATGATTCGATGGTTCATATCGATCTGTCGAAGATTGAACCGATGATCGCATTGCCTTTCCACCCCAGCAACGGATATACCATTCGCGAGTTACTTGAAAATCCCGGTGATATCCTCCGTTCGGTAGAAACGGAATCGGAAAAAATATTCGGCAAAGCATCTATTCTGAAGTTGACCGACAAAATACATGACGGTCGTATTTTAGCTGATCAAGCGATTATTGCCGGCTGCGCGGGTGGAATGCTTGATAATTTATGTGCCGCAGCGGACATATTGGATCACGGAATCGTCGGGAATGATTATTTTTCGATGAGCGTCTATCCGGCAAGTATGCCGATTAACGCCGCTCTAACCGAAAACGGAGTCATGTTACGTTTACAAAAATCGGGTGTGGTTACAAAAAGGGAGATATTCCGGCAAATAACGGGTTCAGTATCCGTCATACTACCCGTAATTTTCCCAACCGTGACGGATCGAAACCGGATCAGGGGCAAGTGACCGGCGTAGCTCTGATGGATGCGCGTTCGATTGCGGCAACCGCCGCAAACAGCGGGTATATTACTTCGGCCGCAGATATGGATATTGAATATAAATCCTATCCCTATCATTTCGACAGCGAGATTTACCGAAAAAGGGTTTACTGCGGATATAAAAAACCGCAAAAAGATGTTGAATTAAGATATAGTCCGAATATTACGCCTTGGCCGGAAATGTATCCGTTGGCTGAAAATCTGCTGCTCGTATTAGCCGCAGTGATCAGAGATCCGGTGACAACAACCGATGAATTAATTCCTTCGGGAGAGACTTCTTCTTATCGATCGAATCCGGTAAAATTAGCTGATTTCACACTTTCTCGCCGAGTTCCGGAATATGTAAACCGAGCCAAAAAAATTCGCGATCTTGAATCAGAGAGACGAAAAGGATCGAAATTACCGAAATTTGAAGAAATTTTGGATAAATTAAACCATCCGAACGGCGCAAATAACCTGAATACCGCCATCGGATCCGTAATTTTTGCAAACAAACCCGGCGACGGATCTGCCAGAGAACAAGCTGCATCCAGCCAAAAAGTTCTGGGAGGATTGGCCAATATCGCATACGAATATGCGACGAAGCGATATCGCAGCAATTGTATCAATTGGGGGATCATTCCTTTTACGATCGATCCCGAGGAACCGTTCGAATATCAACCGGGAGATAAGATTTTTATTCCGGGTATCCGAAAAGCAATTGCGGGAGGCATTGAATCGATTCCAGCAAAAATTATTACCGGTTCCGGAATTAAAGATATACTGCTTCATCTAAAAGGGTTAACCCGGGAAGAAAGGGAAATTATTATCAGCGGAAGCTTGATTAATTTTTACGCTCGTAAGAAATAAAAGAAATCGGCTGCGAAGCATGGAGTGAAAAATGGAAAAGATACAAATGAAAAATCCGATCGTTGAACTCGACGGCGATGAAATGACTCGGGTGATTTGGAAATGGATAAAGGATGAATTGATTCTCCCTTATGTTGACTTGAAGGTTGAATATTATGATTTGGGTTTGCCGGCCCGCGATGAAACGGATGACCGGATAACCGTCGATGCCGCAAACGCCATTAAACAATATGGGGTAGGTGTGAAATGTGCCACAATTACTCCGAATGAAAAAAGGATGGAAGAATATAAGCTTAAAAAAATGTGGAAAAGTCCAAATGCGACTATTCGGGCTATTTTGGACGGAACTGTATTTCGAACACCCATTCTAATCGAATCGATCAAGCCGGTTGTTCGAACTTGGAAAAAACCGATAACTATCGCTCGCCATGCATACGGTGATGTCTATAAAGGGACGGAATTCAGAATTCCGGGGAAGGGAAAAGCGGAGTTATTATTTACCGCTGAAGACGGAAGTGAAATGCGGGATACGATTTACGATTTCGAAAGCCCCGGGGTTTTACAAGGAATCTATAATAAAGACTCATCGATCTCCTCTTTTGCACATTCCTGTTTTCGATATGCGTTAAACTCTAAACAAAATTTGTGGTTTTCCGCAAAAGATACGATTTCCAAAAAATATGACGGAACTTTTCGAGTTATATTTGAAAAAATATATGAGGATAATTATCGACGTAACTTTGAAGATGAAGGGATCACTTATTTTTATACACTTATCGATGATGCTGTTGCTCGGGTTATGCGATCCGAGGGCGGATTTATCTGGGCATGCAAGAATTATGACGGCGATGTAATGAGCGACATGATTTCCACCGCTTTTGGATCATTGGCGATGATGACAAGCGTTCTGGTCAGTCCGGATGGGAATTACGAATTTGAAGCGGCTCATGGAACGGTTACCCGTCACTATTATCGCTATCTAAATGGTGAAGAAACCTCTACGAATCCGACCGCTATGATTTTTGCATGGACCGGAGCACTTGCTAAACGAGGAGAAATGGATAATATTCCGGAGCTTCAAGAATTTGCAAAAAAACTTGAAAAAGCGACCTTAGACACATTGGAAGAAGGAATATGTACCAAAGATCTCGCTGATTTATATGAAGGAGTTACTTCACATCCCGTATCTACAAAGAATTTTTTACGGGAAATTCAAAGACAGTTGATGTAATATCATGAATTTTGTTGCGTGATAGAATAAAAAGGCTATAATAAGTAAGGTTATGTATAATTTATATACTAAATCGTGGAGGAATTAAATGAGAAAATCTTTAAGTATCGTTTTATTAGTTGTTTTGTTAGCCAGTATTATTGCCGGCTGTGCATCATCTACTGCGACACCGAAACCGACCGAGGTTCCTAGCGAAGCAGCTCCTTCAGAAGCTGCTCCTGCCGAAGCTTCACCCGCTGTCGAAGCAACTCCGACAACCCAGGCTTCAATTAGTTACTCTTGGTTCATGATGTAATTGACCAGTTAACTGACTGATAATAAAAAGAAAAGGTGCAGTTTTTCTGCACCTTTTCTTTTTATTATCTCTTCATTTTAAGAAACCAGACTTTTTGCTAACGCCACAGCCTTGTTCGCATCCGGTGCATATCCGTCCGCATGGATTTCTCTTGCGTATTGATCCGAAAGAGGAGCTCCGCCGACCATTACTTTAACCTGATCACGAACACCAGCCGCTTCAAGCGCTTCGATTGTCGTTTTCATCGAAGGCATCGTCGTCGTCAGTAAAGCCGACATGGCGACAATTTGAACATGATCTTTTTGAACGGCTTCCACAAATTTTTCCGGAGGCACGTCAGCGCCTAAATCGATAATTTCAAAAGAGGCTCCCTCAAGCATCATCCCGACTAAATTCTTTCCGATATCATGTAAATCGCCTTGGACTGTACCGATCGCAACTTTTCCAGCGGCTTTTACATCAGCCTGAACAAGGCGGGGCTTCAGTATTTGCATTCCGGTAGTCATTGCACGTGCAGCGACCAACATTTCCGGCACAAAATATTCTCCATCCTCAAAAAGTTGTCCCACTTCCGCCATACCGGCGATCATTGCATCATTTAAAATCTGTTCCGGATCGAAACCTTCTTCCAGTGCGGCGGTAACTTTTTCGGAAACAATCTTTGCCGACCCGTCAATAATTGCTTCTTTGATTTCATTTAACAAATCTGACATATAATTCCTCTTTATCAATTAATCTGATTATCTGCAATATTATCATGATTATCGTTTGATCTCGTTTTCGATTTCAAAATCCGGATTTCAGTAACTCGATTACCTCGATGCTTCCGGAACATATTCCGGAAGTACCTGTGGGACGAAAATCTGTTCAATTCTTGCAAAACGTTGAATTCCGTTCACCAGTGGAATGGCAGGCCAATTATCTCCAATCAATGGGCGGGCATAGCGGACAAAATCATCCGTCACGTCCATTCGGTTTGGAGCAATCCAAGCTTCGGGGAAAAAACGTTCGGAATTGGCGACTAAATCCAACGGGACCTTATCATATCGAACGTTATAAATCGGGCCCGGATTTCGTAAAATCGTACTCATATATCCCGTTTCTCCCGATGCGGCAATCAAAGTTGCTTGTTGACCCAATTTATAAGCCTCTTCCATATCCACGGTAGATGCATAAATCATATTGCGACGCTGATCTGTTCCGGGCATATCTCCTCGAGCCAGGCCTTTTGATTTCAGACCATGTTCGTTCAGATAATTCACTACCAATTGCGTAACGGTAATTTGGCTGGACCCGAAGGAAATGTGTCCGAAATTATCGCGTCTGGCGCCAATGTCTCCGACATCAAATCCTTCCGAAATGACTACAATACATCTTTTGCTTCTTTTCAGTTCCTCATTAACGTTATCGGCTAATTCGGGAAGAGTTACTTTTGATTCCGTCATATAAATCTGCAGAGGCATTTCTCTCTTCGGGTCCGCCAATCTGGCTGCAGCCGGAATAAATCCTATTTTCCTCCCCATTGCCTGTAAAACCAAAATCGGGTCAGCCGGACTGGAACCTTCGTTCTCTTCATTGGCATTTTGAATATTCAACGCCCAATATCTCGCGACACTTCCATATCCCGGAGTATGATCGATTAATTTAAATTCACTGTCGCCCACATCATTATCAATTGTTTTCGGACCGCCGACGACAACCAAATCCAGCCCTCTTTCATTTGCCAAAAGAGATATCTTGTTTGCCGTATCCATAGAATCATTTCCGCCGATATAGAAAAAATATCCGATGTTGTGTGCTCTGAAAACATCAATAACCCGATCAAAATCTTCCTTTTGCGAGGATCTGAGTTTATACCGGCATGTCCCAATTCCACCGGCGGCAGGCGTCACGCTCAAATATTCAATTTCCTCCTCGTTTTGTGCGCTTAAATTAATCAATTCTTCTTTCAGGACACCCTCGATCCCATGGTACCCCGCATAAACTTCACCGAATTTATCCGGAATATCTCTGCACATTTCCACAATACCGCGCAGAGTGCTATTAATGACCGGAGACGGACCGCCGGACTGTGAAACAATCACATTCTTTTTCACTTTATTCCTCCCATATGGTATGGAAACTTCCTTCTTTATCAATTCTGCGATAGGTATGCGCACCAAAGAAATCTCGCTGTGCCTGCGTTAAATTCGCCGGAAGCGTTTCACTTCGATAGCTGTCATAATATGCCAATGATGCATTCGTCGCAAGCATCGGAATTCCGAGATCAATAGCCGTTTTTGCAATTAATCTCCAATCTGATTGTCTTGTTTCAATGGCAGATCGGAAAAAATCATCCAGCATCAGATTTTGAAGAGACGGATTTTTATTAAAAGCGCCGGTTATATCATTTAAGAAATCCGCGCGAATAATGCATCCTTCTCGCCAAATTTTAGCAATTTCACCCAGGTTCAGATTGTAGTCATATTCTTTTCCGGCGATTTTCAGTAATCCCAATCCCTGTGCATAGGAAGCGATTTTCGAACAATACAATGCATTTTCCGCAGCTCGAATTATTTCTTCCCGATCTCCGTAAAAAGTTAAATCCGGACCTTTCAGAATTTTACTCGCAACAACACGTTCCTCTTTCAAACTTGATAAAATTCTTCCTTCGACACCGCTTGTCAATGTCGGCGTCGGTGCACCGACATCCAAAGCATTCTGAGCTGTCCATTTCCCGGTCCCCTTTTGTTGCGCTTCATCCAGAATAACATCTACCAGTGGTTTACCCGTCTCAGGATCGATTTTTGATAATATTTTTGCTGTGATTTCAATCAAATAGGATTTCAAAACTCCGGAATTCCAATTACTGAATATTTCCTGTAATCTCTGTTG
>JALHEL010000137.1 GCA_022837205.1 Leptolinea sp. | reverse complement strand
AGGGTGAGGGCACAGATCCAAAAATTCAATTGGTGATGTTCAGAACGGGACGTCTGCACCTCGTACCTCGGCGTGCTGCGCAAGGACGCCGTCCCCGACAGATTATTTTTCGGGTATGGTTACAAAGAAGGGTCGGTTTGGAATCGACCCCTACAGTATTTTGTTCAACCATGGGACGTCGAGGACGCCGTTCCCGACGGATGCTCTTTCAGGAATGGTTACAAAGAAGGGTCGGTTTGGAACCGACCCCTACGATATTTTTCTCAACAACGGGACTACAGTTGATTGCAAAATGGAGATGAAGAGCGTGCTGCGCAAGGACGCTGTCCCCGACGGATGCTTTTTTTGGCATGGTTAAAAAGAAGGGTCGGTTTGGAACCGACCCCTACAGCATTTTTCTCAACCATGGGGCTACAGGCGATTGTGAAATATGAACCTGCGGTAATTAACGAATTCGCACGCATTTTTCATGCCCGTTGCGCTTATTGGCACTAATCTTGCAACATTATCGGTATGATTTATCGGGATGAAGGTCAAACCATGCAGGGAAATTTTATCGCAAATTCAAACAGGTTCAGTCGCTTGGGCTTCCATTACTATAATGATATCGATCATTACGATGAAGCCAGCCTGGATTTCTGGCTGCCGAAATTAAAGGCTGCCGGTACGCGTTGGATTGTCCTCTTCATTCCGGAAAGAGCAGAGATTCCCGAAATTTTTCTGACGCGCCTGATCAACGCCGGAATCGAACCGATCATTAATCTGCAACTGTCGCTTTCCAACCCTCCCAACCCGGAACTGTTCCGCCAACGTACGGCTTATTACCAACATTGCGGCGTCCATCTGATCCACTTTTTCAGCCGGCCGAACATGAAAAGTTCTTGGAGTGTGAGCGATTGGCAACGTCCCAATTTGGTGGAGCACTTCATCACCGTTTTTTGCGGTTTGGCGGAAATTTGCATCGCCAACAAAATCATTCCCGTTTTTCCGGTCCTGACACCGGGAGGAGATTATTGGGACATTCCGTTTTTAAAGGAATCGCTGCGGATTCTGCGGGATCATTACGCGCAGAGTATTTTACCGAATATGGTTTTTTCGGCTGATGCCGGATTTCAGGAACACAGCATCGATTGGGGAAAGGGGGGACCGGCCGCTTATCCTTCCGCGGGAGTTTATTCGGAGAACAATCCGGATCATCGCGGGTTCCATATTTATGAATGGTATCAGGCGATCATTCGGGATATCCTGAAGAAAACCTATCCGATGGTTCTCTTCCAAGCGGGTCAATGGTCTTTAAGAACGGGACCATTTGATATTTCTTCGGCGGAATCTCGACGTCAATTTTTCCGGGCTTTAACGCTGGTGCAGCAATCCGTACAAAATCATTCCGCGGAAGATGAACTTCCGTCGTATATTGTTTGCTGCAATTTTTATAAATTACCTACCGATTATGTTCTGAGCGGGAAAGCCGAAAAAGACGAAAAGAAAAAATCCGCTTTTTTCAAAACGGGGAAAACAACCGTCCCGAACCGTGACCGGACTTCCGAAGGAAAGACGATCAGTCCCACCACCATCAATTTGGCAATCCGAATCTTGAATTCGATCTTCCCGATCATCCTTTCGGCTCTCAGCCCTGATTTACAGCAATTGATTGAAAAGATGATCGCAAAATTCAAATCCGTCTTCTCCGCTCTGTTTCCAAGCGGCGAAAATCAATCGGATTATTTTCTGATCCCCGACGTGATCGAATTATTGAGCGAAGATCAGCGACAACTGATTCAACAATATCTTCAGACGACCAACTGCAAGGCAGGAAGGAATCTCAATGAAGCCTTGACTTCCAAAAAAGTGATTCTGGTGAACGACAAGACGCTTTATCCGCAGAATATTATCAAACAATTACAAAGTAACAACTGTCAAGTCCGGACATTATCCGTATCAAAACGTTGAGAATAGCGAGGAATTCCAATGAACAATCAAACAAATAATACAAATAATGAAATTGTATACAACAAACCGGTCATTAAAGTGATCGGCATCGGAGGAGGCGGGGGCAATGCCGTCAGCCGGATGATGGATAAAGATATTTCAGGGGTAGAATTCATCGCTGCCAATACCGATGTTCAGGCGCTGAAAATGAATAGGGCACCGAAGAAGATCCTGTTGGGTCCCAATACTTCTCATGGTATGGGAGCCGGCGGGAACCCGGAAAACGGTGAAAAAGCCGCCCTCGAAAGCGAAGCGGAAATTCGGCAAGCGCTCGCCGGCGCGGACATTGTTTTCCTGACCGCCGGTATGGGCGGCGGAACCGGATCCGGCGCGATCAGCGTCGTCGCCAAAATCGCTCGGGAAATCGGCGCAGTGACCATCTCGGTCGTGAATACTCCTTTTTCGTTTGAATCGGGCAGAAGAATTGCCAACGCCCGTAACAGTCTCATGAAATTAGCGGCTTATTCGGATACTTTAATCGCTATCCCCAATGACCAACTTTTAAAAATCGTTCCTAAGAATCTTTCGCTCAAAGAATCTTTTGAAATCGCCGATGATGTCCTGCGCCAGGGAGTGTTGGGACTCAGCCAATTGCTGACCAGCACCGGTGAAATTAATGTGGACTTTTCCCATATTAAGAATATGTTGCTGAACGGCGGCGGTTCGCTGCTGTCGATCGGCTACGGCAAGGGGGAAGACAAAGTGTCCAAAGCCATTTACCAAGCTTTGAACCACCCGTTGCTGGAGAATCTGTCCATTGAAAACGCAACCGGCTTAATCGTCAATTTCACCGGTAATGAAGATCTGTCCTTCAGCGAAGTGGTGGAGGGCTTGACGAGCTTACAAAAATTAACAAACGACCGCGCAGATATTATCCCGGG
The DNA here is from genome assembly GCA_022837205.1 of Leptolinea sp. Lineage (GTDB taxonomy): Bacteria > Chloroflexota > Anaerolineae > Anaerolineales > Anaerolineaceae > Flexilinea. The sequence continues at coordinate 2,527 of JALHEL010000137.1, read as the reverse complement.
CCAGATCGTCGATAATACAATGGGAGATGAGGTGGAGGTGATTCTGATCGTGACCGGAATCGCCTCAATCCCTTTAGAATCGTTGAACACCCAAGCCAAAATTCCGATCAAAAAACCCGAAACAAAGCCTGAACCGGAAACCGTATTGTTCCATTTCACACCGGCCGAGGCTGAAAAGCGCACGGATCAGGAAGAGACAAAAATGCAGCCCGAATTTTCTTTTCATGGGCAAGGTATCGCGGATATAAAACAATCGGAAACTCAGAAAAAGGCTGATTCGGGGAAAATCAATATTTCACCTATCGGGGATGCTACATTCGATACTTTGATGAGTCCATTGGGACTCAGCGGAATCGATCCGTCTTCTGTAACCTTCATCAAGGATAATGATGAGGTCGATTCCAAAACAGATCTTGATATTCCGACCTTTATCCGTCGAAAAATGTAAAGCGGAATGAATGTGCCGTATCATCTTTGGAAAGAGGAAACCAATGGATAATTTACCGAATAGTGCTCTCGCCAAAATATGCCGCACCATTTATCGTGACTATCCGGAATATCAGGACGCTTCGCCGAAGGTAACAAAACAAGGCGATGAGAATTATTTATTGATTTTTGAAAAAAAAATGAAAACTGAAGACGGGAATACCCTGAAACTCACTTTACGTGTACTCGCGGATTCAAACGGGAAGATCCTGAAAGTCTCCGGCTCAAAATAAAGCGGGAAATCATATAAGAAAAAGTTCTGAATAATTGCCAATTCGGAACTTTTCTATTTGTTCCGTCATTTGCCCGATCTTGTGCTGATTTTATCCTGTCCCATCACATGAATAAATTCTTCGATCCGGTGTTTTATCTCATCTCGCAGCCAACGGACCTGTTCCGTCTTTTCTTCTTCGGATCCCTGAAATGTGGTCGGATCCGGGAAACTCCAATGAAGATTTAAGCCGGAGGATGGGAAAACCGGACACTTTTCGCTGTTTGCCTGATCGCAGACCGTGATTACCATATCATACCGGCGTCCTTCCTGAAAATATTTAAAAACCGAAGCGGTCTTTTTTCCGGAAATATCAATCCCGTCTTCTTTCAATACTTTGATAACGGGAGGGTAAATCGTTGCCGGCTCCAAGCCGGCACTTTCTGCTAAAAAATTCCCCTGCCCCAGTTGATTGAGGTATGCCTCAGCGATTTGACTTCTTGCGCTGTTATGAACACAAACAAATAAAACCCGCATCATAATTTCAATTCCTTTTCTGTAACGGCATCACAGCGAATTATAGAATCAATCCCCGACCGCCCCGTAAATTAATTGCAAAATTACAGTAAAACTTCCGTAAAAAAGAATTCCTCCAAAGCGGAAAAAAGGGATGGAAAACACAGATTGCAAAAAATACGAATTACGATTATAATAATTGTGTTTCGTATTTAGCTGTTTTTTCACGGAGGGGACCTTGTTTATTGACCGCAAGACCGAACTTGAATTATTGGAACAATGTTATCGATCCGATCAGGCAGAGCTTTTCGTTTTGTACGGTCGCCGTCGTGTCGGAAAAACGGAACTGCTGCATGCGTTTTGCGCAGACAAACCGCACATCTTTTTTATCGCCACATTAAGCAGTGATTCAGAGCAATTAGCCACATTCTCTCAGCAGGTATATGGTTTCACCCACTCGGATGTTCCCGCAGGATTCACATTCCCTTCCTGGGAAGCGGCATTGCGTGCTTTGAGCGAATTCCCCACGCAACCCAAGCCGATTATCGTTCTGGATGAATTCACTTATTTGATCAGCGGAAACAAAGCCATTCCATCTATTCTGCAAAAAGTATGGGACGAAACGCTCAAAAACATACCAATCATGATGGTATTATGTGGTTCATACATCGGCATGATGGAAAAAGAAGTACTCGGCTATCAGGCTCCTCTGTATGGACGGAGAACAGCAAGCTTTCTCCTCCAGCCTATGGACCTGCCTTCCTCTGCACTGTTTTTTCCGGGCTATTCTGCCGAAGAAAAATTCATCACCTGGGCAGTCGTAGGCGGCATGCCGTTTTATCTGCGCACGTTCCGGGATAAGCGGGATATTTTTTCCAATATCCGGCAGCATATTTTAGATCCGCAAAGAGGCACGCTGTTCAATGAACCGCGTTTACTTCTCATGGAAGAATTAAGAGAGCCGCGCAATTATTTTTCCATTTTGAGTGCGATCGCGCAAGGCCGAACACGTTTGAACGAGATCGCACAAGGCGCAGGCATCGGGGATGTAACGACCGTGGCTCGCTATCTGGATATTCTACAGCAAATGAGGCTAATTACCCGGCGTGTACCGGCTACTGAAACACAACCGCAAAAGAGCAAAAAGGGAATTTATCATATTGACGACCATTTCCTGCGTTTCTGGTTTCGCTATGTTCATCCCAATCAAAGCAGTCTTGATCTGGGATTGGCGGATGCGATTCTCCGGCAGCGAATTAAACCGGACTTGGATCATTTTGTTGCCAATGCTTTTGAGGAAGCGGCGATTACGTT
>JALHEL010000136.1 GCA_022837205.1 Leptolinea sp. | reverse complement strand
TGAAAATCTCATGATTCTTATTCGGGTAACCCCATTGTGCATAGGGCATCGCTCCCGAATCAAACCAAACATCAATCAATTCAGGCACCCGACGCATCAAGCCTCCGCATTCTGGGCAAGAATAAGTAATTTCATCGACATAGGGCCGGTGCAACTCCAAGTTCGAAAGATCTTTGCCGGCTTTCTGGGATAATTCTTCCCGATTTCCGATGCACTCCTGATGACCACACTGATCGCAGACCCAGACAGGTAAGGGCGTCCCCCAATATCGGTTTCTTCCCAACGCCCAATCGATATTATTTTCAAGCCAATTTCCGAATCGCCCGTTTTTAATATGAGACGGGTACCAGTTGATTTTTTCGTTCAATTCAACCAGCCGATCTTTAAACTGGCTGGTTCGGATAAACCATGTCGGCCGGGCATAATAAAGCAAAGGCGTATTGCAGCGCCAACAGAAAGGATAGCTGTGTTTGATTTTTCCGTGCTTCAGCATTCGACCGCGTGCGCTTAGTTCTTTGATAATCAGCGGATCCGCATCTTTCACGAACATCCCCGCCCACTCGGTCACTTCCGGGATAAACCGCCCGTCCGGTCCGACCGTCATCAAAACCGGTAAATCTTCGACTTTTCCGACTTCCATGTCTTCCGCACCGAATGAAGGAGCAATATGGACCAGCCCCGTTCCGTCTTCCACAGAAACATAGTCAGCCATCACCACGCGATGTGCAGGCTTCTCCAAAGGCAGGAAATGAAAAAGCGGTTCATATTCCCAGCCTTTCAAATCCTTCCCTTTATAGTGTTCGAGAATCTTAACCTCTTCACCCGGTAGGACAACAGGGACGAGAGATTCGGCAAAAATCAACTTTTCGGAAGTACCGTCAGGCAACGGCCGCTCGATTTTGACGTAATCAACATCCGGATGCGCTGCAATTCCGACATTCGCCGTCAGCGTCCACGGAGTGGTTGTCCACACCAGCAAATCGGTGTCCGGTTGGTTCTTTAAGCGAAATCGAATATAGATAGAAGGATCTTCCACGTCATGGTAGCCTTGAGCGACTTCATGATCCGCCAGGGGAGTTCCGCAGCGCGGGCAATAAGGGACGACTTTAAACCCCTGATAAAGCAAATCTCTTTCAAAGAAATTCTTCAGGATTTGCCATTCGGATTCGATATACTCATCCTTGTAAGTGATATAAGCCGTATCAAAATCAACCCAATAGGCGACCCGCTCCGTCATGCGTTCCCACTCTTTGATATTCGAAAAAGCCGATTCTTTACAAAGAGCGTTGAATTTCGCGATGCCGTACTCTTCGATTTGCTGTTTGTTGGTAAATCCCAACTTCTTTTCCACTTCAATTTCGACCGGCAAGCCGTGTGTATCCCAACCGCCGCGGCGGATAATATGACACCCTTGCATCGTACGATAGCGAAGGATTACATCTTTAATGGAGCGAGAAATTACATGATGTACACCGGGTTTTCCGTTTGCGGTAGGCGGGCCTTCATAGAACACATATTCACGGCCGCCTTCGCGATTATCGGTTGATTTTTTGAAAATATTTTCATCTTTCCAAAACTTCAGAACCCCTTCTTCCATTTCATTAACATTAAGTTTGGATGAAACCGGTTTAAACATAAGACTCCTTATTTGTTTCCAGCCATATCGGCTGAGAGATATCTTTAATAAAAAAACCGTCCCGAAAGGGACGGGGTAAATTCCGCGGTACCACCCTTGTTTTCATATTCTGCATGAATATGAACACTCTCTATCCGATAACGGCGGATTATCCCGAATCACTTACTCCCGCTTCCTCCTCGGAATACAGTTTCGGATCATTGCTCAGAAACGATTTTCCTCGCCAGCTTGATCATCCGGCTTTCACCCTCCCGGATTCGCTGTGGATTCCTACTGACGGTACTCTTTTCGTCAACGCATTTCGTATGCTATTTAACCATGTTTCATACAAACGGTCAAACAGCCGAATTTAGAGTGTAATTATATCAATCATCATGACAAATTCATTATAAAATCGCATGATAGAATTACACTTGATTTAAAAATACCGAGGGAATTGTGCTGGATATACTGATTAATGCAATATCATTGGGAATTCTATGGGCGATATTGGCAATCGGAGTTTTCTTTACTTTCAGAATTCTGGATATTGCCGATTTGTCTTGCGAAGGAGTATTCCCGCTCGGTGCGGCGATCGCAGCCCGGATCATCTCGGATGGTGGAGATCCTTTTTTGGCTTGTTTGGCGGCAATCGGCGGCGGGGCAATTGCCGGGACATTCACCGGAATCCTGCATACCAAGCTTAAAATTCCGATCCTTTTAGCTGGCATCCTTTCCATGACAGCCCTCTATTCCATCAATCTGAGAATTTTGGGCAAAGCGAATATTTCCCTCTTACGGATGAATACGGTCTTCACAAAATTCGAAAGTATGTTACATACGGGCGGTAAAGCATCCACTTTTATTTTGGGATTATTAATTGTCGCTATAATTATATTGATTTTGTGGTGGTTCTTGAATACCGAGTTGGGTTATTCCGTTCGCGCAACGGGCAATAATGTGTATATGATTCGGGCGATGGGCGTCGATACCGACAGTATGTTCATGATCGGTTTGATCATCGGTAATGCGTTGATCGGCTTAGCCGGCGCAATCATTGCTCAAAAACAGAGTTATGCGGATATCGGTATGGGAACCGGCACAATTGTGATCGGCTTGGCTTCGGTAATTATCGGGGAAGTACTGTTCGGGAAAAAAGGCGTTCTTCAGCATATGGTCTCAATTGTTCTCGGCAGTATTGTTTACCGAATTATCATCTCCCTGATTCTTGAAATCGACTTTGAAATTCATCTGGGTAAGATAGTAATTCCGATCTCCGTTGAACCGACAGACCTGAAACTTTTCACATCGATCATTGTGATTATCGCTTTGTCTCTGCCGGTTATCAAACAGCGCAGGGCTTCCAAAAAAGCCTCATCGATGCTTAAGTCGATCTGATCAGGAAAGAAGAAATGCTCAGAATTGAAAATATTACAAAAATATTCGAACCGGGAACGGTGAGTGAAAAAACCGCACTGGTGAATCTTGATTTAACCTTGAATGAAGGAGATTTCGTCACGGTGATCGGCGGAAACGGCGCCGGAAAATCCAGCTTATTAAATGCGATTTCCGGTCGTTTTTTCGTCAATGAAGGGGCTATTTTTATCGATGATATCGATATTACCTATCAACCGGAATATAAACGGGCACAATGGATCGGCAGAGTTTTTCAGGATCCGATGATGGGCACCGCCGGCAATATGACGATCGAAGAAAATCTTGCGATTGCTTTACGCCGCGGGAAGACTCGAACCCTGAATTGGGGCATGGCAAAAGGCGAGCATGACCTCTTTTATGATCAGCTTGCCGAACTCGAATTGGGACTCGAAGATCGAATTAAAACGAAAGTCGGACTTCTTTCCGGAGGACAACGTCAGGCACTCACTCTCTTAATGGCGACCATCAAGAAACCGAAACTGTTGCTGTTGGATGAACATACGGCAGCGTTGGATCCGGCTACCGGTAAAAAAGTACTTTATTTGACCGCGAAATTGGTAAAAGAAAATCATCTGACAACGTTGATGGTCACTCATAATATGAAGGATGCGCTTGAATATGGGAATCGGACGATTATGATGAGCGAAGGGAAGATCATCGCGGACATCCCTGCGGAAAAGAAAAAAGAGATGAAAGTGGAAGACTTGATGACACTCTTTGAAAAAAGCGGGACCGAATCCTATGCCAATGATCGCATGCTCTTAGGTTGATCGTAAATTTTCCTTCGATGACCGAATGAATCGGCAGTACAGCTGCTCATACAAAAGAATGATAAAAATCTTATTTCAGGATAATCTGGAAGCCTTGAAGCGGATGGATGATCAGTCTGTCGATCTGATCTATATCGATCCGCCCTTCAATACTGGTCATGCTCAGAAAAGGACTTCGATTCGGGTGGTCCGGGACCAGGAGGGGGATCGGGTCGGTTTTCAAGGACAACGTTACCATTCGGAAAAGACCGGTCAACGTTCTTATGACGATCGGTTTGATGATTTTGTCGAATTTCTGCGGCCTCGAATGGAAGAAGCTTATCGCATTCTAAAAAATGACGGATCGCTTTATTTTCATATCGATTATCGCGAGGTTCACTATTGCAAAATCATGCTGGATGAAATATTCGGACGGGATTCGTTCCTGAATGAAATTATCTGGGCCTATGATTACGGTGCCCGCACCAAAAAAAAATGGCCGCCGAAACACGATAATATTCTGTTTTATGCGAAAAACCCGAATCATTACACATTCAATGTCAGCGAGATCGATCGGATTCCTTATATGGCTCCCGGTTTGGTCGGAAAAGAAAAAAGCGAAAGAGGAAAGCTTCCCACGGATACCTGGTGGCACACCATCGTTCCGACAAACAGCAAAGAAAAAACCGGCTATCCGACCCAGAAACCGCTGGGAATCATTCGAAGGATTATTACGGCTTCTTCCAACCCCGGTGATTTGGTGCTGGATTTTTTTGCCGGAAGCGGTACAGTCGGCGCAGTTTGCGCCGAAATGGGGCGGGATTGCATTTTGATCGACAACAATCCCGAAGCAATTCAAATCATGAAACAAAGATTGGGACAGGATGCGGAATGCTGTATTTAGTCGCCACACCGATCGGAAATCTGAAAGATATTACCTTAAGAGCGATCGAAACGCTGCGAGAGGTCGATCTGGTCGTCAGTGAAGACACCCGAAAGACCGGTTTGTTGCTGCAACATTTCGAAATCAAAAAACCGCAGATTTCTTTCCGCGAAGATAACGAAAAACGGGCCTTACCGAAAGTAATGGAGCATCTTTTCGCGGACAAAAATGTCGCATTGGTCACGGACGCCGGATCGCCTTCCGTTTCCGACCCGGGTTTTACGTTGGTCCGGGAAGCACTGGCGAATCATATTCCCGTCACCGCGATTCCGGGCGCGACGGCTTTAATCCCCGCTCTTACGTTATCCGGTCTGCCGGTTCACTCATTCACCTTTCGCGGCTTTCCTCCGCGTAAATCCGGACAACGGAAACGGTTTTTGGAAGCGGATGCGATGAGCCCTTACACATTGATTTACTATGAAAGCCCGTATCGTCTGTCGGCTTTCTTGAATGACGCACTGGAAGTCTTCGGTGACCGCAGCGCGGCTGTCGCCAACGATTTGACTAAGAAATTTGAAAGGGTTGATCGCGGCAGGTTGAAAGAATTATCGGAAAAATTTGCCACGGAAGCACCGCGCGGCGAGTATACAGTCGTCATCGGCGGCACCGATTTCGATGATAAAAACAATATCTTTGAGACATCAGAGGAGCAAACGGAATGAATCGTTTTT
>JALHEL010000135.1 GCA_022837205.1 Leptolinea sp. | reverse complement strand
ACCATAGACCACCAGAAGTACTTTCGCCATGACCGGATTTAACCAATCCGTTTCGGCTTGATCGATCGGATTAAGAACATAAATTGCGCCGTCTTTCAGAGCGGGATATTGGGATAAGTAGCGATCGTAATCCGGCGAAGATTGGTCCACCAGGGTGTAGTCATTTAATACCCGCTCCTTTTCTTCGGCTGAGAAGAAAAGCATCAAACGTTCCATTTCCGTTTGCCGAATTGCCTGCGGGATTGCGTTCTCAATTCCTCCGGCCTGAATGCCGACATTGACGATTTTCGATAAGTAATCAGGCAATGCCAGATCGGCGTTCGCTTGTAAAAAAAGCAATGCGATCGCAAGAATGAGCAGAAAAATAAATGGTTTTAAATATTTTAATAAACGTTGCATTTAGAACTCCGTTATTAGGAAATCAAGATTAGTGAAGAACGGGAGATATTTTTTGACATAGGTTTTCATAATCGGATAATTATGCGTTCGGAAGCTGTTTCGTTTTATCTATGAGGATTTCCAGTGCTTCCGATACTTTATTTTGTTCTTCAGGGGTTAAGGTAGAAATAAGTTTTTCTTGCCATGCACTGCAGGCTTTTGCACTATCCCTTAGCAATTCATATCCTTTATTTGTCAACACAAGCTGTTTTTCACGACGGTCGAGAGGATTCTCTGATCGTGTGATTAAACCCTGCTGAACAAGGCGCTCAAGCAGTTGGCTGACAGCGGCATTTGAAATATCTAAATTGGAACTGATTTGAGAAACCGCCGAGGTACCGCAATGATAAAGTTGAAAAAGGGTCGAAATTTGAGATAAGGAAAGTCCGTTTTCGCGGATGAATCGCACGAATCCATGCATGGAATAATTCATCGACAGACCTGTCCAAGTTGTAAAAGCGGATAACAAAGAATGTATTTGGTTAATCATACTTAATCCTTAAGCGAACTTATATATAAGCCACGCTGAATGATTTGTCAAGTATGAGAAAACGGGTTTAAGAGATATTTTTGTGATTAAATAGGAAAGATGTTTGAATTGATTCAGAGTTGTCTTGAATTATTGATCCTTATTTATCGCCTCTATTATAAGAATTTGATTGCAATAAAGGTGCTTTTCAATGAATATTCATTATCAGACGGCAATGCCGAATTTCAATAAACGGGTCTGATTCATATGTACGAATCAGACCCGTGATCAACCGATTTATCGGGAACCGATAAATAATGAAATCGGCTTGAATCAATAAATTTGCGGATTTTCGACAGCGGAGGTGCAAAATTGCCAAGAACTGTCTGAAGGATTTGCCCGAAACGCCAACAATTTATTGACATCTGCTCTGGAAAGCGATCCGTTTTCCAACTCCACTTCAATGAGAGTATCAAAATCAGTCAAAGAATAATTTTGAACTTCCGCTTTTCGAAGATTATCTAACCCCGCTTGCATTCCGTAAGTGAAAATCGAAGCAATTCCCAGAACATTACAACCGTTTTCACGGAGAATCTGAACAACTTCAACGGCGCTGCCGGCTGTTGAAATCAAATCTTCGATGACGACCACTTTCCAACCCTTTTCAAAACGGCCTTCAATTTGATTATTTCGTCCGTGGTCTTTAGTATTTCCTCTGACATAACCCATTGGAAGGTCCATAATATCCGCAACGATCGCTGCGTGAGGAATTCCTGCGGTAGAAGTCCCAAATATTGCTTCACAATCAGGGTAATGTTCCCGAATGATCGAAACCAAGCCGTTCTCAATATCTTTACGAATTTCCGGATAAGAGAGCGTAAGCCGATTATCACAATAGATCGGGCTCTTAATTCCGCTGACCCAAGTAAACGGTTCATTGGGGCGTAGAAAAACAGCTTTGATATCTAACAGATGCTGAGCGATTTCCCTTTTCATTTCTATCCTCCTGAATGGTGATTCAATCATACTCCGTTGATCTAAGCTTTACCTAAAAAATCGTGACAAAACCGATCATAAGCCGCGACCGGATTCTCTGCACGGATGATCGGACGTCCCACAACAATATAATCGGTACCGATTTCTCTTGCTTGAGCGGGAGTGGTAATTCTTGCCTGATCATCTTTGATTGAATCCGGCAAGCGAATTCCCGGAGTGACGGTAATGAAATCCTCCCCCAATCCCTTTTTTACGATAGCGGCTTCAAGAGGACTGCATACGATGCCCGCCAACCCGGCTTCTTTTGCATTTTGCGCATAATGCAGTACGGTTTCCTCCATAGTGGCTTGAATCAACAATTCACGATTCATTCTTTCTTCGCTGGTAGAAGTGAGTTGCGTTACCGCAATTACAAGCGGTTTTGATCCGTCGGATCGAAAAGCTCCTTCCATTGCGGCTTTCATCATTTCGGTTGTTCCGGCTGCGTGAACATCGATAATGTCCGGGTCCAGTTTTGAAAGACTTTGCATGGCGGACATAACGGTATTCGGAATATCATGGAGTTTTAGATCAAGAAATATTTTATGGCCGCGAGCTTTAATCTCGCGAACGATAGCCGGTCCTTCGAAATAGAATAGTTCCATTCCGATTTTTACAAAAGGTTTCTTGGTTTTGAACAAATCCAAAAATGACAGTGTGGTTTTCGCATCCTTAAAATCGCAGGCAATGATTACGTCTTTCATGATATGGTTCCTTTTATTTGTGAGAGTTGAATTATCCATAACTTTTTTCTTGATTAACATAAAAAAAGGTCTCGCGCGCAGCGAGACCTTCAGGTGAATTCCTATTTTGCCTATTCATTCAATCTTGCCGATCTCTCTGTATCGCGCTTAAAGATTTTTTATTGGGTTTAGTTTATCATGATTTTATCTTTGATAAAAAAGCAATTTTTCGATCGTGACAATTTTAAAGGTATCAGAAAAAATGTGTCAAAAAGTCCGTAAATTTTTCTTCTAAAACGAGATATATTTATTCGAATTCAGATAAATCACAAAGTGCCATTCCCTATTAATTCTAATATTTCATTCAGGATAACTATTTCCTCATCATTCGGAACTACCCAAATCGGAATTTTAGAGTCATTTCGGCTGACGAGCGAAGGTTTTTCAAAAGAGGCGTTCTGATTTGCATCATCATCTAATCTGATTCCCATATTTTGTGAATCCTTAAAAACCTTTTCTCGCAATTTCCATGATTTTATCCCGAGATCGTCCGTAAATACAATCGCATCCGCTCTGTCCAACAGCCAGACAAATGCACCGATATAACTTTTTAAGCGATGGCTGTAAGCGTCATATGCCAGCTGACAATCTTCATTTCCTCGTTCGCTTTCGTCGATTATTTCAATCAGATTTGAAGAATATCCGGATAATCCGATCAATCCGGATTGGTTATTCAGAACAGAATCCACTTCATCCGCGCTCATTCCCGAACGAATCAAATCAAGCACAATTTCCGGATCCAGATCGCCGCAACGGGTCGACATGATCAGTCCTTGCAACGGAGAATATCCCATCGAAGTATCATAAGGCAATCCATTCTTGATTGCCGTTACGCTGGATCCGCCGGTTCCCAAATGGCACATAACCAGATTCAACTGTTCGATCGGTTTTCCAAGCAAATCCGGCATTTTCGAAAGGATATTTTGATAAGACAGACCGTGGAAACCATATTTACGAAAGCCATATTCACCGGCAAGTTTTTTGGGAAGTGCATAGACTTGGGATTCTTTGGGTAATTTTGCATGAAACGCTGTATCAAAGACAGCATATTGTGGGATCTCCGGAAGCCTTGCTTTGCAAACTTCGATCACACTGAAGGAATTTGGATTGTGAATCGGGGCAAAACGGAAGGAGTTTTTTAATTCATAAAAAACATTTTCATCGATTTTAACACTCTGATTGAAACGTGGCCCGCCATGAACAAAACGATGCCCTATGCCATCAATCGTGATATTCTCTTGTTCCAATAAAGTTAATATAACGTCGGCAGCAATACGATGAGACGGAAGGCTAATTATTTCTTTCTTCTGTTTATCATTGATCTGATATTCGATGAATGAATCCGCTTTCGTTTGCGTAGCGACATTTTTTGCTTTTCCGGATGCGATTATTTTCGGTTGATCTTTTTCCGAGACTTGGTAAACTTTGAATGCCTGTGATGAACTGCCACAATTAAAAATTAAAATATTCATAAAAATTTTATCCTTATTAAATACATGTTTTAGCTGAAATAAAGATTTGAAATCAGATATTTCGATTAGTCATAAAAGAAACGGAGGAGATTCGTTCCGAGAATCAGTATCTGTCAATGTGAATTTATTTGGTAAAATCGGTCTCAAGTGAAAAATTCTGTTCTTTGCTTTTTAGCCGTGAGTTCTCAGAAAACAGGAACTTAAATTGCCGCGATCTATTTGAAACTTTGTCAGCTAAATTATAATTTTCACTATGATTATACCAGTGAGTTTACTCTCATTTCGACGCCGGAGGTTCAATGAAAAAAGCTAATCTTACACCCCATATTGAATGCAGTCCCGAGGATTTTGCAAAAACCGTTTTGTTACCCGGTGATCCTCTGCGGGCAAAAATGATTGCAGAGACTTATTTAACCGATGCGGAATTGGTAAACCATATCCGCGGAGCAAACGGATATACGGGTTATTACCATGGGAAGCGTGTTTCGGTTATGGGCAGCGGGATGGGAATGCCTTCCATAGGGCTCTATTCCTATGAGCTTTATCATTTTTTCAACGTCAGTTCCATTATTCGGGTCGGATCGGCAGGTGCCATTGCGCCGGATTTAAAACTGTACGATATCATTCTTGCACAAGGCGCTTGTACGGATTCGAATTATTTTAAAAGCTACCATATCCCGGGCAAATTTGCTCCGATTGCGGATTTCCGATTATTACGACAAGCTGCCGAAGAATGTGAAAAAAATAATATTTCATTTCAAGTCGGAAATATCCTATCTTCTGATGTTTTTTACCGGGAAGGCGGCATTGCGGAGACTCTCCAATGGCGAAAGATGGGTGTCTTAGGTGTGGAAATGGAATCGGCAGCCTTATATATGAATGCGGCACGCGCCGGCAAGAAGGCTTTAACTATCTGCACCGTATCGGATTTACTTGAAAGCGGTGAGGCGGCAAGTGCCGAAGAACGTCAAAATGCATTTAATGACATGGTGAAAATTGCTTTAGCCATCGCAGAATGACGAAAAATTTATATGGCGAGGGCTTCCCCGCTGCTGACAGTTTGTTGTCGGGAATATTTTTTAGAACGTTCCATATATCGTAAAAGCTTCTTCACCCGCGGACGATTGTAGCGCTGCATAATAATGGGAATTATATTGTTCGCAAATGCATAAGCTACCATAATCCATCCGACATTAACGGTATTCCAAAGAAAAAAGAAAAAGCCGGGGATGATCATGAGATAGTGACAGAATTCCGAACGACAACTTTCAAGGATCCA
>JALHEL010000003.1 GCA_022837205.1 Leptolinea sp. | reverse complement strand
ATTATTCCCAAGAATACCAGTATAAAATCCGGCACGGTAATCACTCCGTAAATACAACTTTTGATCAGAAAAAACGGACGCTTGAAGCGCCCGTTTTTTTCTGAAATTTATTTCACTCAAATAACTTTAATTCGGAAGCGATGGGATGAAATGACTTCCGATGATACTTACAGGGACCGAATTTTTCCAAAGCCTCTTGATGAAACTGGGTACCGTACCCTTTATGGTGTTCGAATCCATATTGCGGAAATTCTTCGGCACAGTGTTCAACCATCCAATGATCCCGGCAAACTTTTGCCAGGATAGAAGCCGCCGCGATACTGTAAGAGCATTCATCTCCTTTGATGATGGATTTCTGCGGCATCATTTGGCGGAATAATCGGACATAATCAATCAGTAAATACTGCGGCAGCGGTTGAAGTTGAGCAATTGCTCGGTCCATTGCCAGTCGTGTAGCCGGCAAAATTCCCATGGAATCAATTTCCCAATTTGAAGCGGATCCCACTGCCCAGCCGATCGCATAATCGGTAATTATCCGGAATTTTTCTTCCCGAGTTTCCGGCGTCATTTGTTTACTGTCACGCACGCCGTCCAAAATAACAGGCAGATTTTCATCCACCGGGAAAATGACCGCTCCCGCCATAACCGGACCGGCCCAAGCTCCTCGACCGGCTTCGTCGATTCCCGCCACATAAAAAAAGCCTTGTTCCCACAAAGCTTTTTCATAATCGAGAGTTGGATTTTTTTTCATTGTTCGATCTTATAAATTCCGGATTTCTCGTTGCGGCGTATTTGCAATAATTCCCGAAACATCTTGACTGAATCATTCAGCACATGAACTTTGCTTTGTCCGTCATAATACCAACGTACCGGAACTTCGACAATTTTAAATCCGTTTTTTTGGGCTATATACAACACTTCCGCATCAAATGCCCAACCGTCTAAAACCTGAACCGAGAAAATTTTTTCTGCCGCGTTTGCTGTAAAACACTTGAAACCGCACTGGGTATCCTGGATGTTATGTACGGTCATTAGACGGACAATCTGATTAAATACTCGACCGGTCAGGTGACGGATCGGTGGCTCATTATAGCGAATTGCCCCTTTAACTTCTCTGGATCCGATAGCGACATCATAATCGGAAAGCTTGGGAGGAAGGAAATTTAATATTTCTTCAATGGGCATGGAAAAATCAACATCAGCAAAAAAACGATATTCCCCCTTTGCAGCCAACATACCCGTTCGAACCGCCAACCCTTTGCCGGGTTTTGAATTTTGCAAAACTCTCAACCAGTCATATCGTTTTGCATATTCGGTTGCGATAGCCAATGTTTGATCGACACTGCCGTTTTCTACCACAATCACTTCAAAGGGGAACCGGAGAGAAGAAACAAATGCGATTACCTTTTCAAGACAAATGGGTAAGCGTTTTTCTTCATTATGGGCCGGAAGAATAATCGATAAATAAATATGAGAGGAGGGGTTTATCGTACTTTCCATTGGCTTTTCCCCTAAATCTTATCATAAAAAACGCGTCCCAAACGCGGTGCGCTACCAACTGCGCTACACCCCGAAAAAGCAATACGAGTATACTCTTTCTGATAAAATTTCGCAAGAAAAACAAAAATTTGTGTTGTTATTCAACCATAATGGTGTGTCAAGGCTATTTACAAATGTCCTAATATCGACGCCACTATTGGATGAGCAATCAAGTTTTGCGGAAAATCATCAGGATAACAACTTCGGCTCTAATGGAGGTTCTTCCTTTTAGTCTTGACTATTAAAAAACCATTTAATAAGGTTTTAAGAAATAAAAGATGACATTATGGTATGATAAACAGAAGGTTTTATTATGAATAACAGGATTACGATTATAGAAGGACCCACTCCGATTTTTGAAGCGACCAATTCCGATTGGACGGCTGCGATCGTTGAATCTCCGGCCAATTATGAAGTGGTGATGACAAATTTACGCACCTTGAACGGTCCCGGATTGATTGAACGCTGTCAATCGACATGGGAGCAACAGGATACCATGTATTTGCAATTTCGAAACTCAATCGGGCTCGAACAGGAAGTGCCGATTGTAGCCGCCCGCTGTCTGGATACGGAAGAAGGGCAAAAACTTGTCCTTTGGTTAAGGATTAAGCCCGAACAAATTAAATTGGAAGTTCATTTGGATGAAGATGAAGATTAATTATTTTGGAATCATTCGCTCCATTCGGAATTTCCCTTTTTGAATGCAATATCCATATAAAATTTCTCTTTGATAGAATATTTTTATGAAAAATGACAGGGATTATCGCCCTATTATTCTGTTTGGAATCATTTTATTTTTCATACTTTTTGTCGGGTTATTTACTCCCGTTCGCGACAAGATCAGTTTTCGAGTCGAAAACCTGAAGAACAGACTCTATATGCTTTCCAATTCACCTGCCGATACCGTGTTTGTCCCTCAGGGAGGCGAAGAAAACATTTCGATGTTATCTCAGACTGCCGAAGGAACTCAAACCCCGACAATAACAATGACAATGACCGTCCCTCCCACCGAAACGGCTGTCAGTGTCACGCCGGCTGCGACGGCAACGCCGACTCTGAAACCGACCGCAACGATCACTCCGCCCCCTTTGCCCGAAAGTGCTCACATCGACGGTGTCAAGTACGAAGACCAACATGGGATTTGGAATTACTGCGCTCCCACCAATTTATCAATGGCGCTCACATTTTGGGGGTGGAAAGGAAATCGATTAGATGCGGGAAAGTGGTTGAAACCTTTTGACAAAGATAAAAATGTCATGTTTTATGAAATGGAAAACTTTGTCGCAGAACAAACACAGTTGCGATCGATTGTCAGATCGGGAGGAACACCGGAACTTTTGAAAAAATTGATTGCAGCCGGCTTTCCGATTTTGATCGAAAAAGGGTCTTTCATGCAGGAAGTCAGCGGTGCCTACAGTTGGATGGGACACTATAACGTTATTACTGGTTATAATGATGCTACACAGATTTGGACGGTTCAGGATTCATATTACAAACCGAATTATGAAGTTACTTATGAAACGCTCTATAAAGAATGGAAATGTTTTAACTTTGAATTTATGATCGTCTATCCCGGAGATAAAGAAGCCGAACTCTATAGTTTGCTCGGACCGTATGTCAACAGTGATTGGGCGAAACAGAATGCTTTTGAAATGGCAAACAATCAAGTAGCGGAGGCACAGGATGATGAATCGCGATTTTATGCTTATTTTAATCGCGGTACTTCACAAGTCGCCTTAACGGATTATTACGGAGCGGCACAATCTTATGACATGGCATTTTCATACTATGCAAATTTGGATACAAAAACAAGGCCGTATCGTATCGTCTGGTATCAGACCGGTCCGTATTATGCCTATTATTATTCGGGACGTTATCAGGATGTGATCAATTTGGCAAATATCACTTTAGCCAGTACCAATGAACCTTATTTGGAAGAGTCATATTATTGGCGGGCGATGGCAGAAGCAGCGCTCGGAGAATTTGAATCCGCTCAGGCTGATGTTCAATCCTGTCTGGATATTCACCCCGGCTTCGTGGCATGCAGTTCCTTATCCGCGGAAATCGGGATGGGAGGATCATGAGTATTAAAGTTTTGCATTTTGCGGATGCTCATATCGATATTATCACCGGTGGAAAGCGTGATCCGAAAAGCGGATTCTCTTACCGTACGCTTGATTTTCTCAAGGCATTAGACCGAATTGTAGATAGCGCGATCGATGAAAAAGTGGACCTTGTTTTGTTTGCCGGGGATGCCTATCGAGACGCTGTTCCTGTTCCGACTTTTCAGCGCGAATGGGGAAAAAGGATGATGCGCCTGTCGGAGGCGAAAATTCCGGTACTGCTCATCGCCGGCAATCATGACTCTTCTACGGCAAGCGGCCGTGCCAGCGCTTTACAGGAATATGACACTTTGAGCGTTCCTTATCTGCACCTTGCCAAAACAATCAGCCTTTGGACGCCGGAAATGTTGGATGGTGTTCCCGTTCAGGTAATCGCTGTTCCTTGGATTCCTCGCTCCCGTCTGGTGGCGGCAACCCAGTCAATTGGCAAAGAAACCGAAAGTACCGGACAGGATCTCGCATATCAAATATCGACGGAAATCAATCGTATTCTTGATGAAACGGATCCATCCCTCCCGATTATTCTGATGGCACATTATTCCATAACCGGTGCTCTGTTCTCCGAATTTCAAATGGCTGCTTTGGGGCAGGAGGTGCTGCTCCCCGAAGGAGTGATGAAAGATCGGCGGATATCCTATACTGCTTTAGGACATATTCATAAATTTCAAGACTTGAATGCCGGGAATCAACCCCCTGTGGTTTACCCCGGTTCAATCGAAAGAGTTAATTTCGGGGAATGCAATGATAAAAAAGGGTTTGTCATCGCTCAAATCGATAACCGGCATTCCTCTTATACTTTTCGTGAGTTAGAAGGCAGGAATTTTTTCTCCAACGAGATCACTATTCAAAATGCCGAGACTTTTCAACAGGAAGCTTTGGCCGCTTTGCCGGAGGCTGATCAAATTCCGGATGCGATGATCCGTTTAATCATCCACTACCCGCGGGAATGGGAGAATTTTTTGGATGAAAGAGAATTACGAAAAGCCGCAGAAAGCGCACTGGCTTTTCATTTGGTATTGAGGCCCATTTCATCTCCGCGGATCCGCCTTTCGGAAGATGCCGCTGTAAGCAGCCTGAGCCATTTAGAGCTGCTGGAACGTTATTGTGAATCAAATAAATATGACAAAAATGCGCTTCCCGGATTGCTGAATCTCGCAAAGCAAATATTTAATGATGTGGATATGGGGATTTCTGAAGGTTCTGAAACCTGAAAATAGGGTACCGGTTTTTTTTAAATGATGGATTTGAAAGGTTATGTCACAACCACTTAGCAGTTTTTTATTATTAGTTGTTCTGATTATTATTAACGGAATTTTTTCAATGACAGAAATGGCGATTGTTTCGGTTCGAAAAGCCCGCCTCCAGCATGAAATGGAGAAAGGAAACCGAAAAGCAAGGACAGCCTTGGAGTTGTATGAAAATCCGAATGACTTTTTCTCAACCATTCAGATTTTCATCACATTGGTCGGTGTTATCACCGGTGCGGTCGGCGCCTCCGCCTTTTCCGGTCCCGTGGCCAATTTATTGGCAAAGGTTCCGCTTTTCTCCTCCATAGCAAATACCTTAGCGCTTTTGCTTGTTTCGATCGTGATCACTTATTTCAGTTTGGTAATCGGTGAATTGATTCCGAAACGGCTCGCAATTTCTTTTCCTGAAAAGATCTCTCTGAACATGAGCGGGATAATGCGTGTGCTGTCCCGAATCACCAAGCCGCTGGTCAGCTTCTTAAGTTGGTCAACCGAAATCGGTATCAAAATTTTGGGTGTCAAGAAAACCGAAGACGATTCTGTTTCGGAAGATGAAGTCAAAGTAATGATCGAGCAGGGAACTCTCTCCGGTGTCTTTGATGAAACCGAACAGGATATTGTCGAGAGTGTATTCCGAATGAGTGATAAAACGGTTGATGGGATGATGACCCCCCGAACCGAATTATGCTGGATCGATTTGGACGAACCATTGGAAGAAAGCCTGGCGGAAATTAAGGAATCGGATGACAGTTATTTTCCTTTGGTTCGGGGAACAACCGATAACGTGGTCGGAATTGTCTCGGCGAAAAAAATTTTGGATGCATATATCAGCGGTGATGAAATTGATCTCAGCAAAATGGCAGAAACCCCTCTGTTTATTCCCGAAAGCAAACCGGCACTGTCCGTCGTGGATGATTTGAGGGAATCCGGCAAGCAGGTGGCGATTGTTTTGGATGAGTACGGCGGATTTTCCGGCATGGTGACCTTGTTGGATATTTTGGAAGAACTGGTCGGAGACGTTCCCGGTTTATATGATACCTATCATCCCGAAATTGTCGAAAGGGAAGACGGTTCATGGCTGATTGACGGTCAAATGGATATTGAAGAGTTTAAAGATGAACTCGGAATTAAACAACTCGCTGACGAAGATCGAGTCGGTTATCAGACGCTGGCCGGGTTTATGTTAAGCAAATTCGGCTTTATCCCCAAAGCCGGGGATTCTTTCGAAGCGGACGGCTATCGATTTGAAATTGTGGATATGGATAATCGTCGAATCGATAAAGTGATGGTTACCAAATTAGCTTCCCCATCCGAAGATGACTCCGATAAGACCGATTCGGAAGAATAAGTCAAATCATGAAATGTGAAATTTTCCCAAAGGATAAAAAATGATTCCACGTCAGCTGAAAATCAGCGGTTTTCTTTCCTATAAAGAACCGGTGGAGATTGACTTTACCCGGATCCATGTTGCCTGTATTTCCGGCTCGAACGGCGCCGGAAAATCCGCCCTTTTGGATGCGATGACTTGGGCTTTGTTCGGTCAAGCTCGGAAAAATGACGAGACGATTATCAATAATTCCAGAAATATCGATGCAGCGGAAGTGACATTTGAGTTCGAATATGAATCAAACATTTATCGAATCATTCGCTGTCTCAGACGCGGAAAAACTTCCACTGTCGATTTGTTGATTTGGAATCAGGAAACGGGAAACTGGCATCCGATGACCGAAAAATCCGTTCGTCAGACAAATAAAAGAATCGAAGAGCTGCTGCACCTCGATTTTGAGACATTCATCAATGCTTCTTTTTTTCTGCAAGGAAAAGCGGATCAATTTACAAGTCAAAGCGCCGGTGACCGAAAAAAAATCCTTTCCAACATCTTAGAATTGGATATTTGGGAAAAATACCAAACCGCCGCAGCCGAAAAACGCCGAAATCAGACTGTGAGATTATCTTTTCTTGAGAATCGACTGGATGAAATCGAAAAAGAATTATCCGAAGAACCCCGGCGCAGAGAAGTTTTGAACAGCTTGGACGAAGAATTGAAAAAGTCCGAAGAGCAGTTGGTGATCAAACAACAAGCCTGGCAAAATGCAAAATCCGCCGAAACGCTTTTGGAATCCCATCAAGCCGCTTATCAGTCTCTTCTGCAGAATTACGAAAAGAGTGTCAGGCAAATCGATGCACAAAAAAGTCGGTTGTCGAAACGAACTCTCGAATCTTTGTCTATTCAGGAATTGCTGAAAGAGGAGCCGGAAATCGAGTCGGGATACCGGCAATTACAGAAAATTCGGGAAGAATTATCCGAATGGAACAAAAAAGCGCTGGAAAATTATCGGATCGACGGAGAGCGAAAAGAGATAACAGGTAAAATCGGTCAATTGCGTGCCGGTTTGGAATCCGAACAAGCCACACTTCGACAAGAAATTCTCCGGCTGGAAAAAAATTTCGAATTAATACCGGAATTATCCCAAAAACAAAAAGAGCTTCAAACACAACTTGAAAGTATTGAAGCATTCCTTTCCGAAAAAGAATCTGTGAATGAATCTCTGCGGAACATTACGGAAATCATCGTAGAAAAACGGGCGGAGAATCAACAACTGGATGCCCAAATGCGGGATTTAAAGAAGCGAATAACGGAACTTCAGGCAGCTCAAGTGGGGACCCCTTGCCCTTTTTGCGGAAGGGAATTGGATGAGGAACATACTCTCACCTATTTACAAAGCATGCAGCTTGACGGGAAAAAGTTGGGAGATCGATACCGAATCAATAGCGAAGAACTGAAAAAGCTAAATGAGGAAAAAGATGCCCTTAATCGGAAATTATCGGAAATCCAAAATGCTGAAAAAAAGCATCTCGAGCTTTCACGTTTACTCGCACCGATTTCCGCCGAGATCAAAAAAATTCAGGAAAATGAACCTTATCGCCAAAAATTATCCGATCGTTTGAGCGAAATTCAAAAATTGTTGGAAACGGAATCTTTCTGCGCGGAAGAGCGGCAAAGGTTATCCGTGCTCGAAGAACAGGCAAAAGCACTCGGATATAATCCCGCAGCCCATGAGCAATGTCGCGAAAAAGAATCCGAATTGGCTCTGAACGAAAACCGCTGGCAGGAAGTACAGCAGGCAAAAGCCGCTTTACAGCCGATTCAACGTGAAATTATCGATTTAACCAATCAGATCGCTGCCGATGAAAAAGAATTAAAGCAGATTGAAGGCTCCGTGGAACAGCAAAAAGCGGCGCTGGACGAATTTTCGGCAAACTTACCGGATTTACAAAAGGCGAAGAAGGAATTTGATACCGTTCAGGCTGAAACAAACCGTATCCGATTGGAAAAAGGAGCCGCGGAACAGCTCGTTTCCGTCTTAGAGTCATTGAAAAAGCAGAAACAGGAGGTCATTCGCGAACGGGAGGAAGCCAACCTTCAAATTTCTCAGCTGAAATACCTTGAAAAAGCTTTTTCAAAAAACGGAATCCCGGCAATCTTAATTGATCAGGCACTTCCTGAAATCGAAGAGCATGCCAATCTGATTCTGGGAAAATTGACGGATGAAAGAATGTCTGTCCGCTTTTCCACTCAAAAAGAGTACAAAGATAAGAACCGGGAAGATAAAATAGAGACCTTGGCTATTTTTATCAGCGATGAGACAGGATCGCGAGAATACGAATTATTTTCCGGAGGGGAGGCGTTTCGGATCAATTTTGCGATTCGTTTGGCGCTTTCCCATATTCTTACCAAAAGAGCCGGTGCCCGGTTACAGATGCTGGTAATTGATGAAGGCTTCGGCAGTCAGGATGAGGAAGGGCGCCAGAGATTGATCGAAGCGATAATCGCCGTTCAGGATGATTATAAAAAAATTCTGGTAATTACCCATTTGGATGAACTCAAAGATGCCTTTCCGTCTCGAATTGAAGTTGAAAAAACACCTGATGGATCGCGGGTAAATGTGATCGAATGAAAATCGGCATTGTCCAACGAGTTCTGGCGGAGTATCGCGTTCCATTGTTTGATCTTTTAGCGGAATCATACGACGGGAATGTGTCGGTATTTGCCGGTGATCCGCGGAAAGATGAAATGATCGATACTTCGCGGAAATTGGAAAAAGCCCATTTTTACCATGCAAATAACAAGCACCTATTTCATGGCAAATTTTACCTTTGCTTTCAAACGAATATCTTTCAATGGTTGAGAAGCCAAAATCCGGATGTCTTGATCGTAGAGGCGAATAATCGCTATCCTTTAACCCGATGGGCAATTCATTGGATGCATCGGCAAAACAAGCCGGTAATCGGATGGGGGTTGGGAGCGGGTTTTAGCCAAAACCGTTTGAAAAGAAGATTTTTCCGTCAATTTGATGCGGTTTTGACTTACAGCGGAGCCGGGGCGGAATCTTATCGAAAAATGGGAGTTTCTCCTGAAAAGATCTTTATCGCAAAAAATGCCGTTACCGAACGACCGAAAAGGGATTTGCCACCCGAACGGAGTCCGGAAATATCCGATCATCCCGTGATTCTTTTCGTCGGAAGATTGCAGGAAAGGAAGCGGGTTGATTTGCTCATCGAGGCGTGTGCCGCTTTGAAAGATTCCGTGAGCCCGATCCTTTGGATTGTCGGCGACGGACCGGCCAGACAACAGATTACGGAATTAGCTGCGAAGATTTTCCCGCAAACATTGTTTTTCGGAGCTCTTTATGGGCAGGAATTGACCGAAAAATTTGATCAGGCTGATTTATTCGTCTTACCCGGGACAGGGGGATTGGCACTTCAACAGGCAATGGCGTCAGGCTTGCCGGTAATCGCCGCCGAAGCGGACGGTACACAGACGGATTTGGTACGGGAAGAAAACGGCATCTTGGTCAAGCCCGGTGATTTAAAAATGTTGACAGATGCCATCCGGACTTTGCTGAGCGATCCGTCGCGGTTGCGAAAAATGGGTGACCGATCTTTTCAGATCGTGCGGAATGAAATTAATTTAGAAAATATGGCGGAATCATTTGAACAGGCAATCTCGTTCGCTGTTCGAAATCGGAAAGAATAAAATATTTTCGAAGTAGATTTTATTTCAGTCACAGAAAAAAGGAAATTATGAAGATTTTGATCCTTGCGGACGGAAGAAGCCCGATTACGCTGAATTGGTTGCGAAGTCTGAAAAGCTTAAATCATCAGATTGTTCTGGTTTCAAGTTATCCTTGCGAACAGCCGAAAGAGGCGGATGAATTTTTTATTCTTCCCGTCGCTTTCTCGGGCTTATCCGGTTCATCGATTCCCAAAAACAAAGCAAAAGATGGGAGTAAATCCGAAGGGTCCGACCGGACTTTTATCAGAAGATTCCGTCCGTTGCTGATCAATTTCAGGTATATCTTGGGACCTTTTTCGTTACCGCTTACCGCCCGGAAATTCAACAGGATCGTAAGCCAAACAAATCCCGATTTGATTCATGCGTTACGAATTCCTTATGAAGGCATGCTGCTTTCTTTTTATCATGGAAATATTCCGTGTGCGGTTTCGATTTGGGGAAACGATATCACACTACATGCTCAGGGTTCCGCAATGATGCGTCAATTGACCCAAAAAACGCTAAAAAAAGTCAGAGGACTGGCGGCGGATACAAACCGCGATATTCGACTGGGGAAAAATTGGGGCTTTCCAACCGATGAACCGGTTTTAGTCGTCCCCGGTAACGGCGGAATTGATTTTACCAAAGTGCGAATAACGGCTGAAAAGGAACAAGTAGGACTGAATTGGTTGCCGGAAAACTGGAATATTGTGATTAACCCGCGTGGTTTTCGCCCGGGAAGCGTCCGAAATGACACTTTTTTTCAAAGTATCCCCTTGATATTACGCCAATTTCCCAATACGCTTTTTCTGTGCTGTTCAATGGCCGGGCAGCCTGAAGCGGATGCTTGGTTGGATGAACTCCAGATTCATCGTAATACGATGCTTCTGCCTACGATTCCGCAAGAGCTTTTGTGGTCACTTTTTTCTCGGGCGCAAGTGACGGTTAGCATCAGCGAGCATGACGGGACACCCAATTCTTTGCTTGAAGCGATGACTTGCGGATGTTTTCCTGTGGCCGGGGATATCGAATCTATTCGTGAATGGATCACGCCGGGAATAAACGGATTGTTGGTAGATCCGAATAATCCGGAACAGTTGGCTTCCGCCGTGATCAGTGCTTTGTTAAATGAAAAACTTCGATCCGATGCCGCTGAAATAAATCGACAAATCATTTTGGAACGGGCTGATTCGGAGATTGTGCGAACCGAAATCGAAGTTTTCTATAATCAATTTGTAAGTAATTAGCTATTAACTTTTAATCTCTTTGACTTTTACCCATTCTCCGTCGTTTTCGGCTGATTTCTGAGCGGCATTGATAAATGCCATATTCCGGGCTGCATCCGTAGCATCATAACGGACCGGTTTATGGTTGATAACACAATCCGAAAAATGTTCGATCATTCGGGTATATTCGTTAGTACTGTCCCGAAACGTGGAACGGACGCCCGAGATTTCCTGCGTTATCGTACCGTTTAATACCCCCGTCTGGAAACCATTATAAGCGGTAATCCAGCCTTTGGTTCCATTAATAGTGTATCCGATCGGAGCATCCGAAGTGAACCCGCAAATGATCTGAGCTTGCTTTCCCGAAGGAAAGCGGGCAAAAATTCCCATCCGGTCATCGATACCGGGCTTTCGATAATGGGCAATCGCAGAAACGGCAGCGGGTTCTTCGGCGAAGAACGTCCGGCTGGCATTGATTCCGTAGCAGCCTACGTCCATAACCGCCCCGCCGGCAAGTTTTTGATCCCATCTTACGTCTTCCGTATCGGCAAGAATAAATGTGAAACTTGCTTGGATGGATTCGATTTCTCCCAAAGCGCCTGAATGAACCTGTGAAATCACAAATTCCGTTAAGGGATGAAACCGATACATAAAAGCTTCCATGAGAACGACGTTTTTTGCTTCAGCTGCCTGCTTCATTTCCAAACAATCTTCCGGAGTAGGAGCTAAGGGTTTTTCACAAAGAACGTGCTTTCCCGCCGCAATTGCTTTTAATGACCATTCCTTATGCAACCCGTTCGGTTGGGGAATATATACGGCATCAATATCTTTCTGAGCCAAAAGTTCTTCATAACTCCCATAGGCGGTTTCGATTCCGTTTTCTTCGGCATATCGTCTCGACTTTTCTGAATTTCGACTGGCGACAGCTGACACTTCAGCGTTTTTTGCATTTCGAATAGCCGGGATAAATCGTAATTTGGCAATTCCGGCTGTCCCTAATATTCCGAATTTTATCTTTTCCATAAGTTCCTCTTTTTTATTCAATCGATTGTTAAAAGTATACTAAAGAATGCCTGGACATGACTCAACAACAAGAATAAGGTCTCAGCATTGACGGGCTTAAGGATAAGCCGGCATGTTTGTTAATCAATCTCAAGAAAAATCCCCGATAAATTTAAGGAGATTGATCCAAACTGCTTATGCCTCTCACGCCGCTGAAAAAAATGTTGTCTGTATTACAGAGATTCCATTTCCCTTTGAAAAGCTTCTTGAATTTGATCCAAAATCAATTCAGCCTCTTTCGAAAGGTGGCTTTGATTTTGAAATTCTTTGATCTGGTATAGAAAATAATTTGCATTTCCTTTTTCAGTCAGAATCAGATTTTTCCAATGTTCCGCTGTTTCCAAATCATTTTCCGATAAAGCCGCAAAGAAAAATGATTTCATTTCAATCATTGTGGATGGAATCAATCCGGCGCTTTCAGCTTCTTTTCCGATTTCAACAACTTCCTTCCATTGATTCTGTTGAGCGGCCAATTCACCTTTTTCAAAATAGTAACACCATCCGTGAAAGGGTTCAGTCCCCATAAAAGATTGAAAAGTGACTGTTCGGGTCGGATTGGGAATAATCCTTTCAGGCTTGGATCGCCAAAGATTTTTCTTCATTGCAATGTTCAGAAACGGCAAATTTCGATCCGCGGTTGTCAATACTTTCAAACAAGTGGTGGGAGTCGCATAAAGTAGGATAGTATCGGAAATATTTCCGCGAAAGTCATTATGTGAAAGAGGTGAATTTGCCGGAAGCGGATCGATCATTCCTTCCCGGGCAGAGATTTGGAAAAATTTATATAGCTCCCTATCCGGATATTCCGGCGATTCATAGTTCCAATTGAGTAAAGCATTCAATGAGTTATCCGTAAGAGACCGGAACGGGAATTGATCGCCTAAAACAAGCGTATTCGGACTGATATCCGGAGCCCGCCACGCAAGCTGCCAAAAATAATTTTTAGCGAGATCCCATTCTTTTCTGAATTGATTTTGAAGCTGGAATTGATAACCCGCCATGAATGCGATCAGTATCGCCAACAGAACAGGGAAGTATTTTTGACGGAGAATCAAAGCCAACAGCGCCATCACAATGATACATGCGCCTGCCATAAATGATAGAGATAAGCGATCTCCGTATAAAGTCAAACTAATTTTTAATCCCGCAGCCCAAACGGGAATCCCTCCTGTCAGAAAAAGAAATATTCCGATCAGCAAAAACTCCCACAATTTTTGATCGGAAGGTTTTTCTTCCTTCTTACCGGTAGAAACGATCAGCAACCAAGTTACAATGCCAACGAGAGAAAAAATTGCGAGATAGATCCATCGAATCTTTCCCGGAGAGGGAATTTGGAAAATCTGAAGCCAGGCATCTCCAACCGCGACTTTAAAATCCGATAAAATTTGTCGCATGAGATTCCCTATGAACATTGCCGGATTATCCTGCAGACGAACTGTTACAATTTGGCTCATGTAGGTACTGGAAGAAAGAAATGCGCGCCAGTACAGAAAAAATCCAAAGATGAGCAGATAAGGGAACGCGAATAGTCCGGTTTTTTTGATTTTATTTTTTACGGATTGTGCCGATATTTGAGGAATTTGATGAATCGTCTGCCAAATAATTATTGGCCGAAATAATTCCAATCCGGCAAAATATTCGCAAATAAAAAGACCGGAAATTTCCGATAAAACAGATAAAAATAAAAAGATTTTCCATCCTTTTCCGTGCTTTATTCCATAATAAGTAAATAAAAGTGAAACAAGAATCAAATCCAATGAGAAAAAATGTAACAGGAACTCAACAGGTATCGCCTGTTCCATAAATCCCGGATAAAGCAGGAAAGAGATACTGAGCGGAACGACTATTTTCTGAAAGTTCGGGAAAGTATTGTTAAAAACCAGGAAAAAAAGAATTGAAGAACCCCAACGAAGAACCAGAGTGGCGATTCGCCAAAAAATGATGGATTCTCCAAAAACAGGTGACAGAAAGGAATAGATGAGATACCCATATTCACGAATCCATCCCATAAATTCTTTATATTCGTTTGGACCACCCCGGTGATACGCCCACAGGAAATTCGGATCATCCCCATACATCCCCAGTTGAGGAATCAGCAATCCATATGCGAGGAAGGCTATCATTCCGGATGCAAAAATAAATGATCGGACAGGATGATCCGATATTCCTTTTCCTATTCGATTAATCATCAGACACCTGATTGTCAAAAGTATTTCTCAGACTTCAGTCCATTCTCCGTTATTTTCGGCAGATTTCAATGCGGCTTGTATAAAAGCCATATTACCGGCTGCTTCCGCCGCCGTATATCGTAATGGCTTTTGATTTAAAACACAGTCGGAGAAATGCTCGATCATTCGTGTATATTCATTCGATGGATCTTTTAAGATTGATTCAATTCCGTCGATTTTTTGGGTCACCGTTCCGTTCGAAACACCAAGGTGGAATCCATAATGGGCATGAATATAGCCTTTCCGTCCGCTGATTGTGTAACCGGAGGGATAATCCGAAGTCAAACCACAGCTCAGTTGAGCTGAGCGTCCGCTTTTGAATTTGGCTAAAATATTCATCTGATCGTCCACTCCGTTGGGGTGATAATGGGCTACTGCCGCAACCGCTTCCGGTTCTTCATTAAACAGAGTTCGGGTAACATTGACACAGTAGCAGCCGACATCCATCAGAGAACCACCGGCTAATTCAGCGTTCAAGCGAATATTATTCGGGTCTTTCAAAAGGAAAGAATGGCAAGCTTGGATCGTTTCCAAACCGCCTAAAATTCCGGATTGAACATTCCGAATAATCTGTTCATTCAACGGATGAAAGCGATACATAAATGCTTCCATGAGCAATACATGGTTTTTTTCAGCTTCTCTGCCCATTTCCAGACAATCTTCGGGAGTGATCGCCAAGGGTTTTTCACAAAGGACATGCTTTCCGGCATTGACCGCCTTCATTGCCCATTCTTTATGCAAACGGTTGGGAAGAGGAATATATACCGCTTGAATCTCTTTTGAGTGTAGTAAATCTTCATAAGATCCAAATGAAAGCGGAATATGATATTTTTCCGCAAAATCTTTTGATTTTTCTTCGCTGCGACTGGCAACCGCTATTATTTCGGCATTTTTCGCTAAAGCAATGGCGGGAATAAATTGTTTCCAAGCAATCCCTGCGCTACCCAATATTCCGAATTTTAATTTTTCCATTTTTTCACTCCTTTGATGATTGATGAAATTTTATAACAGACTGCCTATTTCCGAAATGGAAGACCGCTGATGATATCAATTTTTTCGGGACAGATTTCCGCATAAAACTCCGTCCCCGCAGAACAGATAATTTCACCGTCCGCCTGCCCGTATAAACCTGTCGTCGAGAATTCCGCTTTTAACCAGGGTGTCTTAATTCTGAGAATATCGGGATGATCCAAATTCCCGGTAAAAAATCTGGGAATAAGCGGCAGCAACTGATGCAAAGGTTTCCCGTTTCCGATTAAGACGGCATTCAATTTCCCGTCTTGAAAATCATAATCCGGAGCTAACAGGAAGCCGCCTCCTTCACGGGTACCGTTCATGGTCGTCAGCAACAAGATCATCATCTCCGTTTCACCGTCCGCCCAACTGATTTTAGCGTTATATTGTTTGAAATCTTTTATCAGAGAACCGATTAATCCGAAGAAATAGGAAGGAAATCCTGTGAGATGAGACATAGTAGCCCGGTAATTTATCGCGGAATCAAAACCGATTCCTGCACCGTTACAAAAATATCGACTTTTTTCATTAGTTTTTACATAACCGACATCCATCGGAATCGGTTGCGCTTTTTTTATCAGGGATATTGCTTCCTTCAATTCGTTTGGAATTTTCATTCCGAATGCAAAATCATTTCCTCTGCCGTTTTGAATGACGCCCAGAGTTGCTTTCCCATAGCCTTTCTTTTGCGCTTGAATTAATCCGTTTACAGCTTCGTTGATTGTCCCGTCTCCGCCGACGATGATCACCTGACGATAACCTTCTTTGACACTTTTTTCAACTAAGTCAATAGCATGTTCCGGATATTCGGTTAAAACCATATCCGCAATAATTTCCTCTGCTTTTAATCCTTTTTCAACATCTTGAATAGAGTATTTAAATTTTCCTTTGCAAGCATATCGGTTATAAATTACGAGTGTTTTGTCCATGTCTTTTTTTGTTCCTTTTGCGTAAGGATATCTTTTTGTCTCTGCTTTTGATTAGGATCTTTTTCAACAAAAATATGTTCACCCGTAAATGGATTCGTCTCGGTAGCATACATTAATGTTGACCAGGTGGATGGGGTCGGTGTGAAAATTTGAGTTTGTTCGGGAGCGATATGCAATTCTTCATTCGCAAAAGTTTTCAACCCTTGCATATCTTTAATCGTACAACCCGGATGTGCGGCAATAAAGTAATAACTGAGATACTGTTTTTTGCCGGTGTCTCGGTTAATCTGATCAAAATCCCGTTTAAATTGCAGCAACAACTCTTTTCCCGGCTTTCCCATCAGTTGTAATACTTTCGGGCTGTCGTGTTCGGGCGCTACTTTCAGCTGCCCCGATACATGGTAATTGCAAAGTTCTCGGGTATAACTCTTTCCGCATCCCGGATCATGCAGAATCATATCGTATCGAATTCCGGATGCGACAAAAACCTTTTTGATTCCCGGAATTTTTCTGGCTTTGTCCAGAAGAGAAAGAGAAGGCTGATGATCAATTTTCAGCATCAGGCAAGGTTTGGGATAAAGGCAACGTTTGTCTTTACAGGCACCTTGAGCCAGTTTCTTCGAACATTCAAAACCATACATATTGGCTGTCGGTCCGCTTAAATCGGTGATGATTCCTTTGAAATCAGGAAGTTTACTGATTGTCTCTATTTCAGCTAAGATGGATTTCTCGGAACGCCATTGAACAGTTCGCCCTTCATGAACTGCAATCGCACAAAAATTGCATTCTCCATAACAACCGCGATGAGTTACGACAGAAAATCGCGTGGTTTCTAAGGCTTTGACCGGTCCTTGAGCTTCATAATAGGGGTGTTGTTCCCGAGTGAACGGCAAAGAATATATTTCATCCAACTCTTGTTGTGAAAGCGTTTTTGCGGGCGGATTTTGAATAATGTAACGCTCATCATGCTTTTGAGCAATTCGATGAGCGGTTATCGGATCACAATTTTCATAAAAAATGCGGAAAGCTTTAATAAACTGCTTTTGATCCGACCGAACTTCTTCCAACGAAGGGATGACAAGAGCATTCTCCGGTAATTCATGAGAAGCAAAGACCAATCCCCGAATATTTTGCGGTGATTGTCCGTTTTTTAAAGCCTCAGCGAATTGGAGAATCGATTTGTCCGCCATTCCATATAAAAGGTAGTCCGCTTTCGCATCCAACAGAATAGAACCTCTAATCTTATCAGTCCAATAATCATAGTGAGAAATACGACGCAGACTGGCTTCGATACCTCCCAAAAGAATGGGTTTGGTATTTTTAAAAGCTCTGCGTATCAAATTTGTATAAACGATTGATGCTCGATCCGGCCTGCGATTGTTTATTCCGCCCGGAGTGAAGTCATCGCGGCTGCGCGGCTTTTTCAAAGCCGTATAATTGGAGACCATCGAATCAACGGCGCCCGCAGAAACTCCCCAAAACAAGGCGGGTTCGCCGAGACGGGAGATATCATTTAAATTATTTGTATCGGGCTGAGCAATAATCCCGACTTTATAGCCGGCTTTTTCGAGAATACGACCGAGCAGCGCAATTCCGCTGTAGGGTGAATCGATGTATGAGTCTCCGTTGATGAGGATGACATCCGCTTTTTCCCATCCGAGCGCGTTCAATTCTTCTTTGGTTGTGGGTAAGAACATTCAAACTGAACCTTTCGGTTTCTTATATATAAAAATTATTCTTCTATTTGATTTTATCAGTCAAAGGAAATAAAGACAGCCGTTTTTTCAGAAAAACGGACAATCTTCTCAATCGATTATGAATGTTAATTCAACAGTTCTTTCTGTGGAAATAAAAGCTGGGATACCTGGATTCGAACCAAGATCCACAGATTCAAAGTCTGGTGTGCTGCCGTTGCACCATATCCCAATGCTTGATTGATATAACAAGCGAAGAACATTTTATCATGAAACGTTAAATTCGACAAAAAGAGAGTGTCGAAGACTGCGTTTCAAATTTCCGTGGAAATTTGAAACAGATACCTTTCCGAAAAATAATTTAGGGTTTTCTGTTTAGTCGCTGAAATTTGCCGATTTTGACATAGGACAATTCGAATTTCGCTGCTATAATAAACAAGTTTGTTTGCTTTCTACATCAAAATATTTTATAAAGGACAGACATGAATCTGAAAATCATCAATCAAGATGGTTGGGAAAAGAACGTGTCAATCGCCAAAACGGTTATCTTGCTCGGTCCCCAAGCAGGCAACGACATTTTTCTTCCGATTAAAGAGCAATTTCAAATCATTCATTCCGGTCCCGAAAAATCCGATATTAAAATTTTCCGTTTCAACTCCACTTCTTCAAGTGAAGATTTTTTCATTTTTCGAAATGGAGAAAGTATTTCCGTACTCCCTTTAGAGGAAACAGAATTGTTTCCGGGTGATCGGATCCTAATCGGAAATTATCAAATCGAATTCGAAGAGACAACGGTTGATAAACCGTTTGAACCGCAAAATTTGGAACAACAATCAAAAAGAAGGACGAATTATTGGATATGGATCGCCCTTCTTTTTATTCTCTTATTTGCTGTAGGATATTTTCTGCAGCCGAAAATTATAAAATTCGTTTCCGACCAGCCCACAAATACCTTGGTACGCGGAGATTCGGCGGAATTGAGTTGGGAAGTTTCACCGTTCGTTACGCATTTGACGATCACATCTGATGAAGAAACCCTACCGGTTTCAAAGACGGAAAGATTTCGAGTTTCTCCCGAAAAAACAACAACCTATACACTTACCGCCGAGAACCGGATTACAAGGATTCTCCACCGCCCCCATCGAGCGGAACTGGTTTTGGCGGTAAATCAACCGGAATCCGAAAGCACTTTGAAAAGTGAAAAAATTTCCAAAAATGAATATAAGCTGGAATGGGAAGTAACGAGTACCACTCGAATGGCAACCCTCGTCATCGGTGAAAATCGTCAGGAATTGAACTCTGATCAGTATCACGGAAGTCAAACCGTTAAGATTCAGGAAGACACCCCGGTCCAGTTAATTTCCGAAAGTGAAATGGGAAAAGAAGTTAAAAATTTGGTTTTGAAAGCTGAAAATCCGCAAATGGAATTGGTCAAATTCATCATTTGGATTCGCCCCTCTGCTCCCAAAACGAACACGTCGCCGGTTCAACGGATAGACAGTTCGGATGGATCTTCCGACGAATTTACCGCCAAATATGCCGAGCTGGTTCCCGATCCGAGCAGTTTAACGGGTTATAAAATCGTTCGATATGAATTTGACCGGCAAATTATTTCCGGCGAACAGATTATGCTTGAATGGGAAGTGAAGGATGCCGAAACCGTTCTGCTGGAACCTTTATCGGATCAATTTGTTTCTCAGAAAGGGGCTCAATTCTATTTTCCGACCCAATCAACGAATTTCACCCTCTCGGTTTCAGATGGAAGCCGGCTGAAATCTTATACCTTGCCCATTTCCATCCGCACGGAAAAGAATACCGAGGCTGTCGCACCAAAAATCGATCTTTTCGATGCCAATCCTGTTACTCTCACGCAGCCGGGAAAGACAACATTATCTTGGTCAGTCTCCGGAGATTGGACCCGTATTCAACTTATTGCGTCCGGTGCCTCCTTCGATTCTATTCATGCCGACACAAATAATGAAAATGCCATTCCTTTAACGATTTCTCAAAACAGTGGATCCATTCTCGCCGATTATCTCGCACCGACCGGGTTTCTTTCTTTGAACCTAAAAGAAAACGCCTCTTTTATTTTGAAAGCTTGGAATGGGAATCTTTCAAACAGTTCGATTGTCAATGTCCGGGTAAATCCGTCGGATCCTCCCGCCGTATTAAAATCACCGGACCTGAAAATTACCGCAATTTTCACCGATTCAGGCAATTATACGGTCGGAGACACAATAACAGTGAGCACCGCTTTCGATGGGCTATCCTCAATAGACTCTATTCCAAGCGGCACAATTTTAATCAGTGACGGACTATCCAACTGCGTCATTACGCTGCCGAAGAACAGTTGTGATTTGAATTTACGTGTCGCCGGAAATCGAACGATAACCGCTCAATATTCCGGAAATGCCAGTTACCGGTCAACCCAAACTTCTCAAAATATTAACGTAAGCACTGAAAATAAAATTCTTCTGGATATCCGACCTTCTCTATTTCCGGAGAAATCGATCTATACCGTCGGAGAAGAGATTACCATCACCGCCGGTCTTCCTGATTTTCTATCCGATCAGCCTGCCGCGACCGGATCATTGTTTATAACCGACGGAATCTCCAATTGCTTATTGACGCTTCCCAAAAACAATTGTGAATTAACGATTCGCGCTGCCGGGAATCAAATGATCACTGTCAATTATTCCGGAGATGAAGATTATCACCCTGCTCAAGCGAAAATCAGCATTCGTGCCGAAAATCAAATCCCTTCCGTAACGCCGAGTCCGCAACCGACTCAAACACCAATCATTACGCCGACTATTGAACCGAAAAACCTCTCATTGAAAATCGCCGGTGTTTATCCACAGAAAAGTTCTTACCATATCGGTGATCAAATAGATATTTACATCGATCCGGATTATGATGCGCTAAGATCCGATTTTCCGAAAGAAAAAATCAGGATCAGCGACGGTTATGCCACTTGTCTTTTTTCTGTGGAAAGCCAAAATCATTGTTCGCTTCAATTGATCGATCCGACCACTACAAAAATCACCGCAGCATTCCCGGGAGACGGATTCTATCTCCCCGTAACATCAGAGCCTTGGATCATCAAAGTGGAAGAACCTCCGAAAGCCAAAACGACCACTTCAATTCTCAATTTAAATCCGGTCAAGGATAAATACCAAATCGGCGATATCGTTCGAGTCTATGCCGCAACCGAGCCCGATCAATCCTCGGAAATCCCGATCACGGGTACGATTACTGTCAGCGATTCATACAGTTCTTGCGCCATTTTATTACCCGACCAAAAATTTTGCGATTTGACACTTTCAAATGGACTTGCGAAGGAAATTACGGCGATCTTTTCGGGTGATGATATCTATGCATCTTCCGTCTCATCCGTTACCCCGATTCAAATTTCCATGGTCGAAGTTTCGGCAATCTCCGTTCAGGCCATGCAGTATTCCGATTGTGACCATTTCATGCCTGATCCAAATCATGTGATCCCTCTGAAAACGGACACTTCTGTTGTACCCGAAGAACACTATTTTAATCTGGACGAACAATTTCCGATCGGCAGTGGTTTTTATGTAAATGCAATCGTTCGTTCAAAAGTCGGTCACCTCGATACCTCTCCCGGAACCTTCAATGCAAAAATTTGCAGTAAAGAAGAACCGGATTCCTGCGTAATTTCCGACACGGTTGAAGCCGTACGAAATCAAGATGATTTTACACAGGCAATGGGAAGGCTTGAAATTCCCCCAATATATCGTACGGGAAAACATCTCCTGACAATCACTTTTACGAGTGATCCCGAACTTTACGGTACAGAAACAGCCACTTTCAGCCTCTGGAATGTCCAAAGAGGTCAATTGGTACTGACGCCTCATTCCGTACCGGAGCCGGATCCAACCTATGAAAATTACCTGTGGAACAACCTGACGGCAGCAGAGAAGAATTCCACGGATTATTTATTCGATGCATATTTACTGAAAGGAAATAACCTCCGATGCCCGGTTGCCCTTCAATCTTCGTTGTATGAAAAACCTTTCGGCGTCACCTTGCAGGTTGAAGTAGATCCTGTCCTTCCCGGTGCAACAATAACCGATTCGGAATGGAAAGCAGCGATTCTTTCAAATGGCTATGAAGCCGCAATGGTGGACAAACTGCAGCCGAACAGCATGCTTTGGGACAGAAATACCTGTCGCTGGGAAACAAATAACGAGAACTGGTTTGTGCATTGCAGTGATGTCGGAATCTCCGAACCGTCAACGATTCGTTATGCTTTGGATTATTCGGACCCGAATTACATAATCCCGAACCGACAAAATCCGGCGGATGATTTTTCTGCTGCTACGATACGAGTCGCTATCGGGAAAAAATTGGCTTTTATTCATTCCAAGGAGCTATCGGGCGCATTAACTCCCAATACTCCCTATTGGATCAATTATGAAGGATCAAGCTTCAGTTGGTTCGCATCAAGCACAGCATGCGATCAGGAACCTTACCAAGGCGACTATGTTTCCAATTCATCTATTCCAACCGACAAGATAATTCACATTCATCTTTTGCCCCTCTCTCGATTGGCATTGGATTCAAATTTCAAATGGGAGAGAATTCCCGCGGAAGTGAAAATTGATTACACGCCCGCAGAAAATCCATTCGCTGTTTTGAGTACTTATCATGGTATTTGCGGAAATTGTTCCGGAAAACCGTTGAAAAAATTTGATTATATTCCCAATCTGGGATGCGTTCAAACAACAGCCGGTCAAATCAATCTATCTCCGGAAGAAGGCACTTTGCTCACCGGAACAGCCTGCCCGGACGGACAACCGAAAATGACGGGAATTCAGTCAACGTTTTGCCAGCTTGAGTTTCACACCGCATCCGAAGTCCACTTCTCTTTTTCGGGAAACGATGACTATCAACCGGCCGATCGACAAGTCGCCCTCAACATAAGTGGAATTTCCGCGAGCGGTTCCGAACAATCCGTCCGATTGATGTCTGCCCCCTTGATGCCAAATCCTTCTTCCGAACCGCAGCCGGTAACGATCCTTCCCACATTCACCGATAGTCTCGGAAATGTGGTTTATGAGCATTACGTGGGCGAAAAATATATCCTCCGATTGCAATCTTCAGTACCGTTGAATGAGAATATCATGCTGATTGCCGACCTTCCCGATATCTTTTCAACAGATTCGCTTGATCCGGATCAAAGCAGCTGCCTAAAATCGATAGACTTCGAAAAACATCAGCTTAGGATCGCGGGATCGAATTTCACGGGAGAGAACAATACTTTCGACTGTGAGATCATCTTCAAACAATCGGTTTCTCCCAGAACAATCCAGACCATTTCCTTCGCCCTCGAAAATATGAATGGGAAAACAAATTATCGGATGACTCCGTTCAGTTGGAGCGGCATTCCTCAATCCGTGGTCAAGAAAGAGGTATCAATCGAAGCAGCTGTCTTAAACAGCAACGAAACAATTTGCGATAATTTAAACCCCTTTTGCGGAGTAATGTATCCTTCTGAAAGTTATCAGTTAAAGTTGAAAATAGCTCTTCCGAACCCTCCCGCGGAAAATCAGAAAAAAGTTATTTTCCATATCCGATGGCCCGAAGGAACAACCATCCGGAACGAAAATTCAGTTCCCGGCTCGAATTGCGAAATCGGTTCAGACAACCAAACATCTTTGGAAATTTCAAATCCATCGGGAGAAACAAATCTTGAGACTTCCTGCGTTTTCAGTCTGAATAATCTGTTACTCGGACCAACAAACAGCATTCGAATTTCCGCCGATTCGGAACTGTATCAAATAAAAGCGACAGAATTGGAACTCCCGACGGCTCTTTCAAAACGCAATATTACCTTGATCCCCTCTCTTCAAATCCGGTTTGATCCTTCATCGGATTCAGAATCGATCGAACAGATTGAAAATCAGCAGATTTCCAGACTTTATCGAACGGATCTTTCGGATCCGAATCGCCAACAAAATGATACGGCGGCACCTGCTTTCTATACGTTGAGTATTTCGGTTGCCGGTATGCCTGTAGATAAGTTACCCGCCTCCGATGAAACCATCCTCGTTCAATGGAGTTTGTTTGATCAATTGGCAGCCGAGAATGATTTGCCTTCCTGTTTAATCCCGTTGGGAGACGGAGACTACCAAATGACATTCCATTCCGATTGGACTGCAGGTTGTTCTTTCCGAATTCCCATGGATTTCCCCATAAATTCAGCCATCTCTCCTTTGAGAATTCAATTTTTATCGTCTCTTTATCCGACGGAGACTACTATACCGGTAGCTCCGGAACCTTTCACGGTTGAGACAGCCAAAGCTTTTATAACCGTTCCGGATAAAATCCTTCTTTCGGAAAATCAGCAAATCGCGGCAGATTTAAATCCTGTTTCTGCCCCTCTTTCCCCTTATACCGCCGGGGATTCAATGGGAATACAAACAGAATTTGGATTGCGGCGACGCTTTGAATCAAAGCAAAGATTTTCTATATACCTGTAATTTCAATTTTGATCGGCTGCCATCGGCAAACTTTGAATCAACGGTTCAACTGGAGGTGAGACCGACGGGAATCGAAAAATTGCTGGAAATCCAATTGCTGTCCGCAGCCAGCGGTCAACCGCAAGATTCTTTCCCATTTTTACCGATCGAAAAAATCCCCGCCGAACTGACAGTCGGTCCCATTTATTCGCCCGAATCTCCCGATAT
Organism: Leptolinea sp.; assembly: GCA_022837205.1. Lineage (GTDB taxonomy): Bacteria > Chloroflexota > Anaerolineae > Anaerolineales > Anaerolineaceae > Flexilinea. The sequence continues at coordinate 6,154 of JALHEL010000003.1, read as the reverse complement.
TCCTTTAACATCGGTCCCCGTCGGGACAAATGCACAGATCGATATCGGTTTCAACGAAAATTCACAGCCATTTTCTATCGAAAATCTGATCGTGACGCTCGAAGGCACTCCCTTGGAGACTTGTTCGATGAACGGGAACAATTCCGTTCGTTGTACATTGCCGACGAGCTGTTCTGATCTCTCGGAAAATCAAACCTGTGAACGAGATTTAACGATCACTGCCTGTTATCAAGGGGATGAAATCCATGAAAGCAGCCAACCGGTTAGTATTTCTTATCGAATTGTCCGTTATCCGATCAATCTTGAACCTTCGAAGAATACCGTTTTTCAATCCGACCTCTTGCAGCATATTGAACAATATAATGAAGAGAATGGGAATTGGCTTCCGTCATCGATTACGATTGGAAATACCACATTTGATTCGTATTTGGTTCGGGAGACCCTTTCACTTTCCGGGCAGTCCGAGCCGGCCGCTTATCCGTTTTTTGTCAATTACTCATTAAACGGGTTTCAATCCGCTCAACCTCTTCCGGAAAATTTTTGGTTGGATCTGACCGTCGGAAAATCTTCCGGCGGAGGAATCACGGAAGAAATCATTTCTATTCCGCCGACATCGGTCAATCCGAATGAATCCGAAATTTTATTCTCACTCGATTTCGGCTCGAACCTTCAGAACACGAACGGTTATCAACCGGGTCGACAATTCGATGAGGCATTTGAAATTCGTAAAATCGAAGTTCGATATGCCGGAGATACTTTGATCGCTCCGGTCTCCGTTTCCTATCAACCGGAAGGATTCGAGTTCCCGATCAAATTGATTTCGATGTTTGAAATCCGACTCAGTTTCCAAGCCGAATCCCTTGATTTCGGCGGAACAACACCGGTCCCCGGAATCGATCAATATACTATCTTCTGTTCTCAGCCGGCGGCTCCATTAACCTGTGCCGCCGATCCGACCGTTCCGGAAACGGGCTGTTGGGGAAATGTTTCGCTTAATCTTTCGGTGAATCCGCAAGTGGCAGCCGCACCGGTTTTTGCACCGCGCTGTTATTTGGGAGGAATTCGTATCGATAACGGATTCGACCAAATCTGGCTGGGAGATTCACTGAATCAAACCTTTTATCCGTGAGGAGGGATTTCAACCAACCGCCCGTTTTTAAAGGATTCTGTCGTTGCGAAAGCAATCTGAGTGGCTTTGGTTCCGTCATAGACAGTGACCGCCGGTTTACGTCCTTCTCGGATACAATTTACGAATTCCTGCATTTCCGAAAGATATGCTTCCGCAAATCGTTCCGGAAAGGCTTCAACACATTCGGTGACTACTCCCTGCTCGCAGTACAACATTGCCAGATTTTTTTGCGGAATCGGGCTAATGCGAATCGCGCCTTTGGTCCCGACAATTTCGGTCTCGATATGATAGCCATGCGCTGCCGTTCGGCCGCTGTGAATGGTTCCCATCGCCCCGTTTTCGAACCGGAACAAGGCGCAACCCGCTTCCGCATCCCCCAACGCAGCAAATTGCGGAAAACCATAGCTGCCTCCGATGGCATATACGCTTTTGGGTTCTGCACCCAAATACCAACGCATTAAATCGATATCATGGATAGCCATATCGATGAATAAGCCGCCGCTCGTCCCGGCAAAACGGAGGGAACCTTCGATAAATTTCAGAGGATCAATACCGGTAGCTTTGACCAGATAGGGTTCGCCGATTGTACCGGATTCGATTTTTTGTTTTGCATAAATATAAGAAGGATCAAAGCGTCTCATAAATCCCAACATAAAGACCTTATCGGGATGATTTTCAACCGCTTTTTCCGCCAAATAGCATTCCTCAACGGAAATTCCCAACGGTTTTTCACAGAAAACGTGCTTACCGGCATTCAACGCCGCCGTTAATTGGTTGCAATGTTCGCCTGAGGTGGTTACGATGGCAACGGCATCCATATCGGCATTTTTCAACATCTCCCGAAAATTTGTATAACAGTCCCTGACGCCGAGTTCGGTACGGGCATATTCCAACTCGCTTTCCAACAGGCTGCAAGCGGCTGTCAATTCGCAACCGGAAATCCGATCAGCCAAGTTCTTGGCGTGAATTTTGCCCAATCGCCCCAAGCCCGCAATACCGATCTTTAACTTTTCCATAAGGTTCTCCTTCGTTGTCTCAAACTTTTTTTTATCGAATGTGATTCCAAAGCCAAACGGTTATTTGTTGAAAAATATTGAAAGTGTTCAGTCCTTTATTGCGATTATAACTTTCAGCCCAAAGTCAGAAAGTGAAAGGAACTCTTTTTCATCATAAAACCAAAGAATTAAGAAATTTGTCACGTCGTATATCATATTAAATATTATTTTTATAACCTATTAGTTTTTCTGTTTATCTTGATATAATCATAAAATGTAAACGTTTACGTTAACCCATATTTGTGTTTTCAGCTTAGAATTGAATTTACTTTTAGCCGTTCTCAACAATTTAGTTTGAACCATAGGAGGGAAAAATGAAGAAATTTGTATTGATGTTCCTGATTGTTATTGCAGCAACAGGTGTGCTCGTCAGCGCAGTCGGTGCAGAAGAAACCTATAAAATCGGTTATGCCTGCAACAATTTTAATGACACGTTTCAGACAGTCATTGAAGGCTATGCAAAAGCCTATGCAAAGGAAAACGGTGTTGAATACGTTTATTCCGATGCCGGAGAAGATATTTTAAAACAGCAAGACCAAATTAAAGCTTTCATTGCCGAAGGTGTCGATGCTTTAATTGTGGTGCCGGTCGATACCAGCGCTGCCGAACCGATCATTGATATGGCCACCGAAGCAAAAATTCCGCTGGTTTTCGTCAATCGCAATCCTTTTGCCGGCGTGAAACCCGAAGATATTCCGGAAGGAGTCTATTATGTGGGTTCGGAATCCATCGATGCCGGAATTTTCCAGGCTGAATATTTGGTAAAACTGCTGGGAACCGAAAAGCCGGTCGGTTATGCCATCCTCGTCGGAATGCTCTCCAACGAAGCCGCAGTAGCCCGAACCGAAGGGAATAAACAGGTTTTAAGCAAATATCCGAATTACAAATTATTGGCTGAAAAGAACGGTGACTGGCAACGTGATCAAGGGTTGACCATCACCGAAAACTGGCTCACTGCCTTTGGCGATGAATTAAATGCAATCCTTTCAAATAATGACGAGATGGCATTAGGTGCGCTGGAAGCGTTGGAAGCGAACGGCCGGGATGATGTTATCGTGATGGGTGTCGATTTAATCGACGATGCAAAGACCGCCATCTTGGAAGGACGTCTCGATGCTTCTGTGCTTCAAGACGGTAAAGGTCAAGGTGAAGGCGCGATGAAAATCGCTTTGGCTGCTCTGAAGGGTGAGAAAGTCGACCCGATTACCATGATCCCGTATGTTCTGGTGACACCGGAAAACATTAAGGATTATGTTGAATAAATCGATTCATTAGCTGTAAACAGGGAAAAGAGCCGTACTTTTCCCTGTTTATTTCTCAATCTGTAAATCAGTTTGTTTTAAATTCCAAAAAATGAGGGGAAAACAATGGATAATGACAATTACCTGTTACGTATGGTAAACATTGATAAGTCATTCCCCGGGGTACAAGCGCTGAAAAGCGTCAATTTGAACGTCGGTTATGGCGAAGTTCATGCGCTGGTGGGTGAAAACGGCGCAGGAAAATCAACTTTGATGAAATGCCTGATCGGGATTTATTCGCCAAACGGAGGCGAAATCTATTTCGACGGTAAAAAAATTGAGAATTACACTACAGCCCAAGCGTTACAGATGGGAATTTCCATGATTCATCAGGAATTATCTCCGATCCTTTATCGCCCTATCATGGAAAACCTATGGCTCGGCCGAGAACCGGTCAATAAATTCGGCTTTGTCGACCATAATCAAATGTACAAACAAAGCTTGGATGTGCTGAAAGAAATTGAGCTGGATGAAGATCCGCGGACGTTGATGGCAAATCTCACCGTTGCGAAAATGCAAATGGTGGAAATCGCGAAAGCCATCTCTTACAATGCCAAATTGATCATAATGGATGAACCCTCTTCAGCTTTGACGGAGCACGAAGAAGAACAACTATTTAAGATTATTCGCAAGCTGAAGGAATCCGGCACATCCGTCATTTACATATCACATCGACTGTCCGAAATCATCTCAATTGCGGATAAGGTCACCGTGATGCGTGACGGACGGGATGTCGGAACCGAAAACATCGAAAACATTTCTCTTGACCAAATCATAACGATGATGATCGGTCGGACGATGGATGAAATGTATCCGAAATTAAAAGTAAATATCGGCGAGCCGATTCTGCAAGTCAAAAACTTATCTCATAGAAAGTTCTTTGAAAATGTCTCTTTTGAAGTCCGGCGCGGCGAAATTTTTGGAATTGCGGGGTTGATCGGCGCCGGTCGAACGGAGGTTATCGAAACTATTTTCGGCATTCGTCCGAAGTCCGAAGGTGAAATTCTCATTAATGGGAAACCCGTTGAAATCAATTCACCGCGGGATGCAATAGCCAACCGCATGGGGTTCCTGACGGAAGATCGGCGTGCTACCGGTATCTTTTCCGTATTGGGCGTGGATGTCAATATGGCAATTCCTAATTATGACCGTTTTGTCACAAAATTCGGATTTGTAAACGAAAAAGCCGTCTCTGAAAGTTGTATGAAATTTGTCAACGAAATCCAGATAAAAACACCGAGCCTTACTCAAAAAATTCAAAATCTCAGCGGAGGAAATCAGCAGAAAGTTTTGATGGCTCGTTGGCTGATGACCGAACCGGATATTCTGTTTCTTGATGAACCCACCCGCGGAATTGACGTCGGTGCAAAAGCGGAAATATACAAATTGATTACCATGCTTGCGGCGGAAGGGAAATGCATCGTCATGGTCTCATCGGAACTTCCTGAAATTTTAGGCATGAGTGATCGAATTATGGTCATGCATGAAGGGAGGGTTACAGCCATTTTGGACAATGGACCCGATATTACGCAAGAAGTAATCATGCGTTATGCAACCGGTACGGAAAACGATTTTAAAGAAGAATATAGAGGAATCTATGCAAAAGAATAAATTTTCTTTTCAAAACATATTCGAGAAATACGGAATTGTTTTTGTTTTGATTCTGATGATTGTATTAATGAGCATCGCAAAACCCAGTTTCCGCACCATGAACAATTTCCTAAACATTCTGACCCAAAGCTCAATCTATGGGATCCTCGCTCTGGGAATGACATTGGTTATCATCTCGAAAGGGATTGATCTTTCGGTCGGATCGATTTTAGGATTATCGGCTGTGATCGCAGCATCTTTAGGACAAAGCATGACAGCTTCTAACAAGTATTTCCCCGATATGGGAGAACTCCCGATTATTATCCCGGTAATCGCAGCGTTGTTGGTCGGCAGTTTGTGCGGCGCAATCAACGGCGGTTTAATTGCTTTCACCGGAATTCCCGCTTTCATCGCTACATTAGGCATGACGACTATTGCGCGAGGATTTGCCTATATTTACACGGATGGAAAACCGATCAGTACATTAACCCCCGCTTTCAAATTTATCGGCCAGGGGAAAATTTTGGGCATTCCTATGCCGGCGGTTATATATCTGATCATGATTATCATCACCTGGGTGCTCTTAAATAACACACGATTCGGGAAGCGGGTATATGCTGTCGGCGGAAACATCAATGCAGCCGAAGTCTCAGGAGTCAACGTCAAAAAGATGCTCTTCCTGATTTACACTTATATGGGATTGTTGGCCGGCATTTCGGCCATTGTCTCAACCGGAAGAATGGTTTCCGCACAGCCCGGACTGGCTGCCGGCTATGAATTGACTGCAATCGCTTCCACTACGATCGGAGGAACCAGTCATTCCGGCGGAATCGGCACGGTTTGGGGCGCTGTGGTCGGCGCACTGGTGCTCGCGGTCATGAGAAACGGAATGACTATTTTAGGCATCCATTCTTATTGGCAGCAAATTGTCGAAGGTTTGGTGATTATTATTGCGGTTATCCTTGATATGCGTAAAAATGCCAGGAAAAAATAGAATCTCCTTTTTTTATTTCCGAACGGCCGCAGAATCAAAACCTGCGGCCGTTCAATTTTACCTATCATGATTCCTTTCGAATTAC
>JALHEL010000134.1 GCA_022837205.1 Leptolinea sp. | reverse complement strand
CCCCTACAGGTGCATATTGCAAATTCGGGACGTCGAGGACGCCGTCCCCTACAGGTGCATATTGCAAATTCGGGACGTCGAGGACGCCGTCCCCTACAAAAAGACAACGCAAATATAATCCGAAATAAAAAATCGTTCCTTATTGCCAATTCTTGCAAACATCAATCCAGCCTATCGCACCGGAATATTTCTCCAATTCAGCGATCGATAACCGAATCACGCTGTGACTGTCTCCCGCGGCAGGATATACTGTCTCAAACCGTTTGAGCGATTGATCCAAATAGACCCGAACACCCTCTTTTACGGCGAATGGGCAAACTCCTCCCACCGCATGTCCGACAAGTTCTTCCGCTTCCTCAGGTTTTACCATCACGGCTTTCGATCCAAAAACGGCTTTGAATTTTGAATTATCAACTTTTGCATCCCCCGCTGCCACAATGAGCACACATCCTTCGTTCAGACGAAAAGCTAAAGTTTTTGCAATCTCGCCGGGGCTGCAAGACAATAATCCGGCAGCCAATTCTACGGTCGCGCTGGATTCTTCGAATTCCCGGATTCGATCGGAAATCCCATACTGATCAAAATATGCTTTCACATTTTCAACCGACATGCATAATCTCCTCCACTGAGTTGTATTTCATCTTCAGATACAGAAATCCGTTTACAAATTAACGTTCTCGACTAAACCATACATAAAATACTTATCGGATCAACTCCGGCAATACTTTCGAAATATCCCCATGAAGCACATAATTTGCCCTTTGATCATATGGAGTAATAGAACGATTCACCAGAATCAGTTTATCGCCCGAATAATATTGTAACAAACCGGCGGCCGGATAAACCACCAACGAAGTGCCGCCCACAATGAGAACTTCCGCATGAGAAATGGAATCCACCGCTTTCATCAATTCTTCTTGATCCAAAGTCTCCTCATAAAGAACCACGTCCGGTCGAATGATCGCACCGCAAGAATCACATTTCGGGACCGAATCTACGAATCGCAAAATATCGTTTAACTGAAATGCTTTTTGACAGCCTGTGCAATAAAATCGATTAATGTTCCCATGCAATTCAATCACATTTTCAGAGCCGGCTTTTTGATGGAGCCCGTCAATATTTTGGGTAATAATTGCCCGCAATTTGCCTTGTTTTTCCAATTTCGCCAACGCAATATGTGCCGCATTGGGTTGCGCATCAGGAAACAACATATTTCGCCGCAAGTTTTCATAAAATTCCTGCGGATGCTGGATAAAAAAGTGATGGCTCAACATAGTCTCCTGAGAATATTTTCCCGCCGGTGTTTGATTATATAATCCGTCGGGCGAACGAAAATCCGGGATAGCGGAGGCAGTGGATACTCCGGCACCGCCAAAGAACACAATACGATCGCTATCCGCGATTATTTTTTTAATCATTGAAAAGGTATCCGTTTCCATTTTATCCTTTATATTCATCATCTATAGTTACTTTATCAAATATTTTATCTTTTTAATCCGAAATAATTTAATGGCAGAAAACACCTCATAAATCGTTTTAAAAGTCATAATCTTTTTTATATTTTAGATTAGCGTCGTATAACCAAAAAGTCAACAGTAGTACAATAACTAACATTTCTTTTAAAAATTCGAAAAAGGTTTCTGATATATTCAGAAGTAAGAATTTTGAGCAAATATATTTTAATGACACAAAAAATCCGATTCATAGACGTGTTCAATATTTGCAATCAAAATTCAGCATCAATAAGGAGATTTAAGCATGGATAAGCAAAAAATGGTCGCGGTAGTAGGTCTGGGAGCGATCTTACCTGATGCATTGGATGTTCCTTCGTTTTGGAATAACATTGTTTCAAACAAATATTCAATCACCGAGGTTCCGTCGGACCGATGGAATGTGGATCTCTATTACGATCCCGATCCTGCCGCAGCAGACAAAACTTACAGCAAAATCGGCGCGTTTGTCAAAGGATACCGATTTGATTCTCTCAAGAACGGGATCGCCATTCCGCCGAAAGTGCTGGAAGTAATGGATATTACTCAACAATGGGCTATTTCGGCCAGTCGACAAGCTCTTATGGATTACGGATATCCGGAAAGAAAACTGAATCCGGAACGTGTCGCCGTCATTTTCGGCAACGCAGACGGCGGCGAAAGGCATTATCGGTCAACCATGAGAATTCTGTTGCCGGAAACGTTGGAATTTCTCCGATCGGTTCCGGATTTTGCACAGTTGCCGGAAGATATTCGATCAGCCATTGAAAAAGGCCTGGCGACAAACATTCATTCTTCCATTCCGGCAACCTCGGAAGATACTTTACCGGGGGAGATTTCAAATATTATCGCCGGGCGGGTTGCCAATGTCTTCAATTTCAACGGGCAGAATTTTGTAACCGATGCGGCTTGCGCTTCCTCAATGGCAGCGCTTCAGGCTGCTGCCGAGGGATTAATCGCGCATAGATTCGATGCCGTTCTGACAGGCGGTATCGATCGAAATATGGGACCGGAATCCTACGTTAAATTCAGTAAGATAGGCGCTTTGAGTGCAGACGGTTCCCGCCCCTATGCCGAGGGAGCCAACGGTTTTGTCATGGGTGAAGGCGCGGCGGTCTTCCTATTAAAAAGATTGGAGGATGCCGAACGAGACGGCGATAAAATTTATGCGGTTGTTTGCGGCATCGGCAGCAGTTCAGACGGCAAGGGAAAAGGGATTACCGCACCCAATCCCATTGGACAAAAGCTGGCAATCGAACGAGCTTGGCAGGATGCGGGAATATTCCCGGAATCCGTCGGTTTGGTTGAAGGTCACGGGACATCCACGAAAGTGGGGGATGTGGCTGAGGTTAATAGCCTGAACGCGATTTTCGGTTCAAGCGGGCTGAAAAACGGCAGCGTAGTTCTCGGTTCGGTAAAATCAAATATCGGACATCTGAAAAGTGCATCCGGTGCAGCCGGTCTGTTAAAAACCATCCTTTCTCTTCATTATCGGGTACTTCCGCCTTCGGCAAATTTCACTAAACCGAATCCCAACATCGATTTCAACAACCTGCCCTTCAGAGTGAACAAAAAAGCCGAAGAATGGACGGTGAAAGAGGGAAATCACCGCTATGCGGGAGTCAGCTCATTCGGTTTCGGCGGAACAAATTTCCATATTGTATTAGAAGAATACTATCAGGGGATCGAAGGCACGTCGAGCTCGACTTATGCCATCCCGATTGATATCCATTCCTCAACAGGAAATTCGACGGCATCATTTGACCGGTCAAATTCAGAAATAAAACAGGAAGCCATGAAAGTTCCGACAGAATCTCAAAAAATCGATATTGATGAAATCAAACGGTATGTTCTGACGACAGTCAGCGAAAAAACGGGATACCCCGTTGAAATGTTGGATCCGGACCTGGATCTGGAAGCGGATTTAGGCATCGATACCGTAAAACAAGCCGAGCTTTTTGCAACGATTCGAAATAATTACGGCATTTCCCGTCAGGAAGACCTTATTTTATCCAATTACAACACGATCTCAAAATTGATAGATTTTATTCAGGAATCTATTACTTCTCTCCCCGCTCAAAATACCCCGTCGTTGACGGAGCAAAAAGAAGAAGCTGAAATAAAAACCGCACCCGAAAATATGTCTTCGGAAACCGCGGAATTGAAGCCTTATCAGGGTTTGTTTTTTGCTTCAGCGGATTCCGCCGCTGAATTAGCAGTTGACTTAAGACAAAAATTAACAGATCTTCGAGCGGGAATGCTGCCGGAATCCCACATTCCGTCAGAAGCGGAACGATCGCGTGCGGAACGGATTGCCATCGATTATGCGAATATCGAAGAGCTCCCCGCAAAGTTGGAGAAAGCTTTAACCGCTTTGGACACCGATACTGCCGGTTCTTGGAAATCCGCCCAGGCTTACGGCATTTATCACGGAAGCGGGAAACCCGGAAAAGTGGCTTTTCTCTTCCCGGGACAGGGCTCACAATATGTCAATATGCTGCGGGATTTATGGGATTCCGAACCCATCGTTCGCGATACGTTCCTTGAAGCGGATCGAATCATGACCCCGATCTTGGGACGTCCGTTGACCGCCTACATCTATACCGACGGTGGCGAACAGGAAATCAAACAGGCTGAAAATGAATTAAAAAATACCGCGATTACCCAGCCCGCGGTACTCACGGCAAACGTCGCGATTTTACGAATTTTACAGAAATACGGCATCGAGCCGGATTTGGTCATGGGTCACAGTTTGGGCGAATATGCGGCATTAGTGACAGCCGAAGTCCTGACCTTTGCCGAGGCGTTGGAAGTGGTATGCGCACGCGGACAGGAAATGAGCAAAATCAAGGTGGATGATCCGGGGTGTATGGCAGCCGTTTCGGCACCGATTGAAAAAGTCGAAGAAGTCATTCGATCAATCGATGATTATGTTGTAATTGCCAATATCAACAGCCCGGTCCAATGTGTATTAGGCGGAACGACAAAAGCCATCGATACGGCTATGTCAAAATTTCAGGCGGAAGGTTATCAAATCGTCAAATTAGCCGTTTCCCATGCTTTCCATACCAAGATTGTCGCTCCGGCAAGCGCACCCTTACGAGAAGTTATCGCTCGTATGAATGTGAAGCCACCTCTCCTTCCGATTGTCGCAAACGTCACCGGAGAACTGTATCCGGCCGACCGTGAATCAATTCTGGATATGCTGGCAAAGCATGTATCTTCTCCGGTTCAGTTTATTAAAGGGATGCAAACACTCTATGAAAACGGGGCACGGATTTTCGTTGAAGTCGGTCCGAAAAGAGTTTTAACCGGCATTGCCAACGATAATCTGAAAGGCAAGGAAGATGTCACCATTCTGGCGACGAACCATCCCCGCAAAGGAGGAAAAGCAAGCTTCAACGAGGCGCTCTGCGGGATTTATGCCGCCGGCGTCATCGGCTCCGAACCGCGACATCGAGAAACCGTCGTCGAATCTGTCAAAAACGAAGTCCCGACCGGTTCAGTTCAAGGGGAAGTATTTTCTTTCCCGCAAGGAGAACAACCCGTTTTCGGTTCCGTCGTAATCAGCGGAGTCGGTCTGGGGCTGCCCGGCAGGAATCGCCACATTTTCGACGATGAAAATGTCCGCAGCATCCTGGACGGAGAAATCCGGATCGATCCATTGACGGAGGAAAAGCGGCGACATCTGTTGGAAAAGCAGGTAACCCGCTTGATCAAAAGCGAATCCGGTGCGATCATGGAAAACATTACCGGTCTTGACCAAACCGTGAAACTTGCCGGTCAGGGTGGTGATTTTGATGTGGTGGAAGAATTCGGCTTTCCGCAAGAGCGTGCGGAATCGCTCGATATCGCGTCTAAGTTAGCCATGGCAGCCGGAATCGAAGCTTTAAGGGATGCGGGAATTCCATTGGTTTTACATTATAAACAGACCACCAAAGGAACTTTTCTGCCGGACCGTTGGACCTTACCGGAATCCATGCGGGATGAAACCGGT
>JALHEL010000133.1 GCA_022837205.1 Leptolinea sp. | reverse complement strand
ATGCCATTTCCGAAGCTCTTTTTCCAACAGTTCAAGGGTATTGCCGACAATAGCCGGTTGAATCCATTGGCTGTAACTCTTGACTTTTCCGAAACGCATCGCCATCAGCCAGGCATAACAAGGATATCTGCAACCGTGGGCACATCCCAAAACCGGATTCATCGCATAATCCAGCGATGATATACCGGATTTATATAAGATTGACTTTCTGAGAATACTTTTCATTTTCTAATTGTAATTCGAACCGCCGGCGATATTTTCAATACCTGTGAAAACGTCTGGGGATTCTAATAAAGAACAGTACGGATAAATTTCCCATACTGTTCTATGATCCCTCACTCAAAAGGCACAAACCGGTCGGTTTGACGAAAGAGCATTCAGCTCCGCAGCTTCGCGCCCAAAACCTGATCCAATCGTTTAATAATCTTGTTCCGAACGGCTGTGGCATCGCTGTCGGTTAATGTCTTTTCGTCCGATTGATATTTCAAACTGTAAGCTAAGCTCTTTTTTCCGGCTCCGATTTGCTCATTGCGGAAAATATCAAATAATTCAACGCTTTGCAGCAACTTTCCACCGGCTTGCCTGATCACATTTTCCACTTCGCCCGCGGTGATTTTTTCATCGACGACGACCGCTATATCTTCGAGAATCGCCGGGAACGGCGAAATCGAATGTACTTTATAGATTGTCTCGGATAATGGCTCCATTTTTTCCAAATTCAGATCCAACAGAATGATCGGTGAAGATAAAAGATCGTATTCTTTATGGATAGCGGGGTGTAATTCACCAAGGATACCCAGTTTTTCCTCCCCGGCATAAACCGCTGCGCATTTTCCCGGGTGCATATAAGCGCATTCAGCCGGCTCAAATCGCAAACCGGAAATGTGCAGACCCTTTGCCGTCACTTCCGTAATGCCTTTGAGATCGTAAAAGTCCAAAGGATCTTTATAGTGAGTATCCCAAGAATCTTTTATACGTTTTCCGGTAATCGCGACCGATAAATGAATCTCTTCATGAGGTCTTTTCTCTCCTTCGACGGGCAAAAAGACCGGACCGATCTCGAAAAACTCCAAGGTGTCCGCCAGACGGATGTTTTTCTCAACCACTTCCATCATTCCGACATTTAGGTTCGTCCGCATCACAGATCGATCGGGAGAAATCGGATTCGCCAGTGTCACATATTTTTCCGCAGGCTTACCAAGCAACTTCGCTTCCCGTTCGGGAGAGGTAAAACGATAATTTACAATTTCCTGAAGCCCGGCGGAGGCTAATTCATCCCGTAATTTTTCTTCAAACGAAACCATACGATTGACATAGGCGGGAGGTAATTCATCCGCCATTCGAGTCGTCGGGATTTGCTCATATCCGAAAAGACGGGCAATCTCTTCCAAAACATCCGCTTTACCGATGACACCTTCTCCGATATCCAACCGGTGAGAGGGCGTTGTCACCTCCAGCGTCGTCCCGTCGTCCGATAATCGGCACCGAAACTCAAGTCGAGATAAATATTCCGCCGCGGTCGCTAACGGAATCTCAACGCCGAGCAAACGGACAATATCATTTTCGCTTAAATGATTTACCGAATCCTTCACGGGCAAAGCATAATTATCAATTAAACCGGAAGCGACCTGACCTCCGCTCCACTCGACAATATACGCCAGACATAATCGAGCCGCTTCCTCCGCGATAGCCGGATGAACGCCGCGGCTGTTGCGGTAACCGGCTTCGGTGTTCAATCGAAGTTTAGAGGATGTCTTCCGAATATTGATAAAATTCCAGGCAGCCGATTCCAATAAAACACGCGTGGTTTCCGGCACAATCTCGCTTTCCAGACCACCCATGACACCGCCGATTGAAAGGGCGCCGGCTTGATCGGTGACGAGCATCATGCTTTCATCCAAATCTCGTTCCGTTTTATCCAACGTCATCAGTTTTTCGCCGTTATAAGCATGTCTGGTGACAATCGCCGGAGCTTGGCCATGATTCCGTTTTACCAAGGCGTCATAGTCGAACGAATGCAGCGGTTGTCCCAATTCCAGCATCACATAGTTGGTTGCATCCACCACACTGTTGATCGGACGCATCCCGGCTGCGCTGAGACGACGCTGAACCCATGACGGACTGGGTTGAATCCGAATTCCTTCCGCATATCCCAAGATAAAACGCGGATTCATTTCGGGATCTTCGATTCGGACCGAAGCAAGCCCGTCAATCGGCCGTCCTTCCGGCGGGACAGTCCGTTTGGGAGTCTTCAGAGGAAGATTGAGTTGTGCCGCCACTTCTCGCGCGACACCTTTGATGCAGGCATTCCGTGCCATATTCGGCAAAATATCGATCACAAAAACCGCATCTCCCATGTACCGGGCCAAGGGAACTCCGGTGGGGGCATCCGGTTCGAGGATAATGATTCCTTCATGCTCTTCGGATATGCCTAATTCTTTTGCGGAACAAACCATTGATTTTGTTTCAAATCCGCGAATTTTCGTTTTCTTGAGCTTGGTCAGTTCAAATCCCGGTTTATGTCCGTCATAAAGAATCGCTCCTTCGCGAGCATAAGCGACTTTGATGGGCTGTTCCAGCCGGCCTTTTCCGACATAAGGATATAAGTTGGGAGCCCCCGTCAATATCGTATGTTCCCCTGTCCCATCTTCCAACCGGCACAAAACCAGTTTATCCGCATCGGGGTGCTTATTGACTTCCCGAATCTCGGCCACCACAAATTTATCTTCCGGCCAGGATAATCCGGTAAATTTAAAACCGTGACGATCATCCTCGGGCCCCGGTAAACCCATCAGATGAATTTCATCCACCTCAAGCCCTGCCATCGTCATAACCCGTGCCAGTTCTTCCAAAGGAAGATCCACATCAACAAAATCTTTTAACCAAGAAAGAGGTATATTCATCAGAATTGCTCCAGGAATCGAATATCATTTCCCCAGAAATAACGGATATCTTCAACATTATGTCGAAGGATCGTAATTCTTTCGGGGCCCAATCCGGCTGCATAACCGGTATAGATTTCCGGATCATAACCGCCGTTCTTCAAGACGGTCGGATGTACCATGCCGCAGCCCAAAATCTCCAGCCAACCGGAATTTTTACACATCGAGCAGCCTTTTCCTCCGCAGAGGAAACATTCGACATCCATTTCGGCACTAGGCTCAGTAAACGGGAAATAAGAAGGGCGGAATCGGGTCCGGACATTCTCTCCGAACATACGGTGAGCGAAATCCTGCAGGGTTCCCTTTAGGTCGCCAAAAGTGATATGTTTCCCGACCGCCAACAGCTCGATCTGATTGAACTGGACTTCCGATCGGGCGCTTACCTGTTCATAGCGAAAACACATCCCCGGCAACGCTACTCGGATCGGTTCCGGCGCAAAAGTTCGCATGGCATGGATTTGTCCCGGAGAAGTATGCGTTCGCAGCAAAACTCCCGGATCGGTCGTGTAGAAGGTATCCCACATGTCTCTGGCGGGATGATATGCCGGAATATTCAACAACTCGAAATTGTATTCATCGGTCTCAATCTCCGGCGAACGAAAGATTTCGAATCCCATTCCGGAAAGAACCGCTAAAATTTCACGCATATTCTGATTGGCGGGATGCAATCTTCCCTTTCGCGGCTGACGCCCGGGCAGGGATATATCCAAACGTTCCTGCGTGAGTTTTTGTTCAAGGCTTTTGCGATTTAAAAATTCCGTTTTTTCCGCCAATGCGGTTTCTAATCTTTCTCGAACCTGATTGGCTGCCTGTCCGATCTTCGGCCGATCTTCCTTGGGTGCTTCTCCCAATTTGCTGAAAACTTGCATGACAAAGGAAGATTTTCCCAAATTTGCCACTCGCCACTTGGTCAGATCGGCTTCGTCGGTAATCTTTTCCAGCGCAGCCAAAGAATCTCTTTCAAAAGACTCCAATTGCCGCAATAAATCATTTTCCGCCATAGTTCCTCTCAAGATCTAAAAATAAAAACTCCCGTTCCTAATCAGGGACGGGAGAAGTCCGCGGTACCACCCTTATTGATTGATATCCGATTATCAATCCGCTCGTTTCCCGTTAACGCCGGGCCTGCGTTCCGAACTACTGAATCCGTAAAAAAGGATCGTTCCCCCGGAAAGCTCTGGCGTGAACTTCAATCTTCTTCCTGCCGTGAAACAGTCTCAGTCTTTGCTGTTTCTTCCCTGTCGGTTTCCGAAAATCTACTTTTCGCCTTCATCGCATTTCTTAAACTTTTCTTATTATAAATGCAAAAAAAGACATCTTGCCTCGTTTTTTCACAAAAGTGATGAATATCTCTGTGTCACTTTTTTAGCGCGATTCTTTTTCAAGATACACTATAATAAGTAATCGATTAATTGTTGCACTTTATATAACAGTAAAGAAGATTATGGAAACCGAAAAAGAACAAATCATCGAAAAAATCAAAATCCTTTCGTTACAAAAAAGAAATGCCGTTTTTCGAATCGCCGCCGCAAACGGTCTCTATCCGGGACAACTCCCGATATTGGAATATATCATCGATAACGAGGGATGCACCCAAAAAGAAATCGCCAAAAAAATGAGAGTGAGTCCGGCTTCGATTGCATCTTCAACCAAAAGATTACAACGATCCGGATTAATTCAAAAGAAAGTGGACGAGGGGAATTTACGTCAAAACATGCTATTTGTAACCGAAAAAGGGCGCGAATTGGCTGAAAATTGCCGAAATGAATTAAGCCTTTTTCAGGATGCTTTTTTCGACGGTTTCTCGGAGGAGGAATTAACTCGACTTTCCGATATTCTGGATCACATTAACCGGAATATTTCACAAGGCGCAAAGTATCATTCCAAATCTTTTAATCATTAAAGAATCGTTCTTTATCGGACATTATTCGAAGGGGAATCTTTGTCACTAAAAAAATTATTTCCTTACATTGGGCAGTTTAAAAAACAATCCAGACTTGCCCCTCTTTTTGTCGCTTTAGAAGTTGTTTTTGACATTTTGATACCGTTTATGATGTCAAAAATTGTTGATGTCGGTATAGCCAGCCAGGATGTCAGCTATATCATCCGGATGTGCTTATTAATGGTGGGAGCCGCGTTGCTCGCACTCGTCTGCGGCACATTGGGAACGCGGTTCGCAACATTAAGCGCTACCGGCTTTGCCATGAACTTGCGAAGAGCTTTATTTTCCAAGATTCAGGATTTTTCGTTTTACAACATTGATAAATTTTCGACCGCTTCTTTAACAACCCGGTTGACGACGGATATTCAGTTTATTCAGATCATGTATCAAATGCTTCTTCGCATGTTCATCCGGGCTCCGTTGATGATGATCTGCGCCACTTTTATGGCGCTTACAATCAACAAGGAATTGGCGGTTGTTTTCTTGGTGGCGATTCCGGTATTGGCACGCATTTATCACTCTCAAAGCGCATCCGCGTTTTGTAAAAATGCTTGCCAAAGTGGACAGTCTCAATAAATCCGTCCAGGAAAATCTGATCGCTATTCGGGTTGTTAAAGCTTTTGTTCAACGGGATTATGAAAATGCCAAATTCGAATCAGCGGCGCTTGATCTTCAGAATGCTCAGAGACAAGCGGAAAAAATCGTTATTCTCAACAACCCCATTATGACCCTAACGATGGATGCCTGTATTATCGCTATTCTCTGGTTCGGTGGAAATAAGATCATCATCGGTGAGATGATGCCGGGTGCATTGTTCAGCTTTTTAACCTATACCACTCAAATTATCACCGCTTTAATGTTGGTTTCAATGGTTTTCACGATGTTCGTTATTTCTCAAGCCTCCGCCGACCGGATTGTTGAAGTGTTAGAAGAAAAAATCGACCTGACGGATGATAACGGCAATCCGGATCTGCGAGTCAAGGAAGGTGAAATTGAGTTCCGGGATGTTAACTTCAGTTATGCTAAGAGTCCGGATAATCTGACTTTATGTGACATTAACCTTCATATCAAACCGGGGGAGATGATCGGAATTATCGGAGGGACCGGCTCAGCAAAAACGACCTTGGTACAACTTATCCCGAGGTTATATGATGTTCTCTCCGGGCAGGTGCTTGTCAGCGGCCATGATGTTCGCGAATATAAACTGGATCACCTGCGTGATGCGGTCGCTATGGTATTACAGAAAAATGTTCTTTTCTCCGGAACAATTGCGGATAATTTACGCTGGGGAAATGAAAACGCTACCGATGAAGAACTGGTCAGAGTCTGTAAGGTCGCTCAGGCGCATGATTTTATTATGAGCTTTCCGGACGGATATCAAACCGTGCTCGGTCAGGGAGGAGTGAATGTTTCCGGCGGG
>JALHEL010000132.1 GCA_022837205.1 Leptolinea sp. | reverse complement strand
AGTGATCGAAGGAATGGATGCATATCTGGCGGAAAACCATTTCGAGAAGCTGGAGGACATCCGCGGAGCCGCCCATTAATCGGCAAGATTTCACGCTTCTGATCCGAAGCCTTTTCATATTTCGACTAAAATAAAAGCCACCTTTTTACAGGTGGCTTTTTGTCAATCAAAAAGTTTATTTCTTGATATTCCGGCGATCTTCCGGATCGGGGAATTTGATCTTCGCCTGAGCAGCAGCCAAACGGGCAATCGGAACCCGATAAGGTGAGCAGCTGACATAATCATTCCCGATAATATGGCACCATTCGATGGAGCTCGGGTCACCGCCGTGTTCTCCGCAGATACCGACTTTCAGATCCGGCCGGGCTTCGCGTCCGTCCCGAATCGCCATCCGCATCAGTTTTCCTACGCCGTCACGGTCGATTTCCTGGAATGGGTTGGCGGGTAAAATTCCTTTTTCCACATAAGTAATCAGGAAGGAATGTTCCGCATCATCCCGGCTGTAACCGAAGGTCATCTGCGTCAAGTCATTCGTCCCGAATGAGAAGAACTGAGCAATCTGAGCGATTTCACCGGCGGTCACCGCGGCTCGCGGAATTTCAATCATTGTCCCGAACAGATATTCGACTTCCACGCCCTTCTCAGCCATAACCTGCTTGGCAAGTTCGATCAAACGCGGCTGTACCGTCTTTAATTCGTTGACATGGCCGGTCAGCGGGATCATGATTTCGGGTTTCGGCTCAAATCCACGCTTTTTGACATCACAAGCTGCTTCGAAAATGGCGCGCACCTGCATTTCGACGATTTCCGGCATCACGATACTCAACCGAATTCCGCGTAAACCCATCATCGGGTTCGATTCATGCCGTTTTTCGACTTCGATCAATAGATTTTCGAGATTGACAAGTTCTTTGTCGGCGGCTTTCCCGGAAACATAGTCCGAGAATTTTTGGATACGCTTCTCAATAATCTGTTCCCGCAATGCTTCCGGCGAAGGCAGGAATTCATGTAACGGCGGATCGATCAGGCGAATAATGACCGGATAACCGGACATGGCTTCGAACAAACCGTCAAAATCCGCCCGTTGATATGGCAACAATTCATTCAGCGCTTCCGTCCGTTCTTCGGATGTCTTCGACAGAATCATCCGCTGGACGATCGGCAACCTTTCGGTTTCAAAGAACATATGCTCCGTCCGGCACAGGCCGATTCCTTTGGCTCCGAATGTCCGGGCGCGGCTCGCGTCCCGCGGATTATCCGCATTCGCCCAAACTTCCAGATCGGCGACTTCGTCAGCCCAACTCAGAAGGGTGTTCAGATCGGTCATTTTATTGATGTCCGGAACAACCACATTCACCTTCCCCGCGTAAACTTTACCGGTGGTACCGTCTACCGAAATCCAATCACCTTCATGCAGCACCAGATCCCCGGCAGTTACCGTTTTTCTTTCCAAATCGATTTTCAGCGAAGAAGCGCCGACCACACAGGGAACACCGAACTGTCGGGCAACAACCGCTGCATGGGAAGTGGCTCCGCCTTCGGAGGTTAAAATACCTTTTGCGGAGAGCATACCGTGAACGTCATCCGGCTTAGTAAATTGCCGAACCATAATGCAATCTTTGTTTTCGGTTTCTTTCATTTCGACGACGGTATCGGCATCAAAATAAATCTGTCCGACCGCCGCGCCGGGAGAGGCATTGACGCCCGTGGCAAACGGTTCGATCTTCTTCAGGGCTTCGGGATCGAATTGGGGATGCAGCAGAGCATCGACCTGTTTCGTCGTAACCCGCTTCAAAGCCGTTTCTTTATCGATCAACCCTTCGTTTACCATCTGTACCGCAATGGCAACTTCCGCCCGTGCGGTGCGTTTTCCGTTCCGAGTCTGCAGCATCCAGAGTTTACCGCGTTCGATGGTAAATTCCATATCCTGCATATCCCGATAGTGTTTTTCCAACCGGCTGGCGATATCCACAAATTGGGTGTAAACATCCGGCATAACCGTTTGAAGTGTTTCCAACGGCTGTGTATTTCGGATTCCGGCTACGACGTCTTCACCTTGAGCATTTAACAGATATTCGCCATAGATCTTCTTGGTACCGTCCAACGGGTTACGCGTGAAAGCGACACCGGTCCCGGAATCTTCACCCATATTGCCGAATACCATGGTGACGATATTGACGGCTGTTCCCAAATCATCCGGAATCTTTTCCGCGCGACGGTAATCCACCGCTCGTTTCCCGTTCCATGAATTGAAAACGGCAACCGTGGCAAGGCGCATTTGTTCATAGGGATCCTGCGGGAAATCATGACCGGTTTCGACCCTGACAATCTTCTTATAGGTTTCGCAAAGGGCTTTCCAATCCTCTGCCGTCATTTCGGTATCCAGTTTGTACCCTTTTTTGGCTCGATATTCTTCCAATGGCTTTTCGAAAGCTTCATCGCGGATTTCAAGAACCACAGAACCAAACATTTGGAGGAGACGTCTGTAAGAGTCATATACAAACCGTTCGTTACCGGTTAATTCAACCATTCCAAGCGCGGTTTCATCATTCAAACCGATGTTCAAAACCGTGTCCATCATCCCGGGCATAGAAAATTTGGCGCCTGAACGACAGGATACCAAAAGGGGATTTTTCTGATCTCCGAATTTCTTCCCGGCTGCTTTTTCAACTTCGGCTAACGCAGCCAACATTTGCTCCCAAAGACCTTCGGGGAATTTTCCGTGGGCAGAATAATAATTACAGGCTTCAGTTGTTACTGTAAACCCCGGCGGAACGGGTACACCGATTCGCGCCATGTCTGCAAGATTGGCCCCTTTTCCACCCAGCAGACCGCGGACCTTGTCCCAATCCCCCCCGCAATAAGCTTCAGCTTGATCAACCTCGCTGAATAAATAGACCCATTTTTTCTCAGTCATTGGACTTTCTTCCTCCTAAAAATATTTCCGCATTAATTTTTATCAAATCCTGGTATATTGTAAATAAATTTTACCATATGGGCATCAGTACCCGTCAAAATGCTTACTTATATGAAAATAATATAAATTTTTATGATAGAGATGACGTAACCGATAAGTTTAAAAATATCTTAAGGCATTTTTATATGTCATAGCGTCTGATTCGGGAAGGTTTCTCAGGATTGTCGAACGGGAAAAGAAACGGTAATTGTCGTTCCGACATTTATTTGACTGGATAATTCTACTTTTGCATGATGCACCATCGCGGCATGCTTTACGATAGAGAGTCCCAGCCCCGTTCCGCCGGAGTCTCGATTGTGACTCCGATCTACCCGATAGAAGCGTTCAAAGACTCGAGCTTGATCTTCTTTGGAAATGCCGATGCCGGTGTCGCTTACCCGTAACATGACAAATTGGCGGTCCGTCTTTACCGAAATGCGGACGGTTCCTTTTTCCCGATTATATTTGATCGCGTTGTCAACCAAGTTGTAGACGATCTCAAAGACCAATCGCGGAATTCCCGAAATGATGCTCGTCTCGCCTTCCGTAAGGATCTGAATGTCTTTCTTCGCCGCCACCGGCTTTAGTTTCTCCGCAACCTCCGTAACGATCGAAAACAGATCCGTTTCTTCGAATTTTTCTTCCGTGAGTCCTTCATCCAAATGAGAAAGAGACATAATGTCATTCACCATCTCAAGCATCCGGCTGGCTTCTTTATAGATCCGATCGGAAAATTCGGGGATATCCTGCGGCTTTACAATGCCGTCACGAATGATTTCGGCATATCCGCGGATGGAAGTTAAAGGAGTTTTAAGTTCATGAGAAACGTTTGCCGTAAATTCCCGCCGATTCGATTCGGCTTCTTTTTTCTCCGTAACGTCCAGAATCAGCAGAATAATTCCTTTTAATTGCGCTCCGTCCTTCACCGGATCGGCAAATAATTGATAATGCCTTTTCCCGACTTCAATAACCTCTTCAGCGGAAACGCCTTTCATGGCTTTTTCGATAACCGATTGCAGCGCGGAACTCCGGTGTAAGGTGTAAATCTTCTTACCGATATAACTTTCCGGCTCGATATCAAATATCTCACCGACGCTCCGGTTAACAGTCATAATGGTCGCGTTGGCGTTCAGAATAATAAGTCCTTCACGCATATTGTTGACGACCGAATTGAACTCTTCTTGTTTCTCCCGCACTTCACTGACATAAGATTGAATCTCTTGCTGCTGATTATAAATTCTGGATATCAATGGGCTTATTTCATCATAATGATCATTGGACAGCGGATCATCCAAATTCAAATTATTCAACGGATCAATAATATTTTTGGTTAATTTCCTCGCCAAAAAGATCGCCAGAACCAGGATGATCACAATGATCAATACAAAATACGGGATAGTCGAAAATACCGTTGCCCAGACACTTTTTCGTGTTCTGGATATACGCAATATTTTTCCGTCATCTAATTTAACCGCATAATAATATGTAATTTCGGATATTGTTTCGGATAGCCGTTCATTTTCGCCCTGCCCATTTTTTAACGCTGCCTGAATTTCGGGACGATCCAGATGATTTTCCATTTTTGCAGGATCACTTTTGTTGTCAAACAGGACAGTCCCATCGACGTCAACCAAGGTGATTCGGTTGGCTTCCGGACTTTTTTGAATCAGGTTTAACAGCCCCGCTCCTTGATTGTTTACCAGATCGGAAAGCGAAACGGCACTGTTTTTCACCGCCGAACGCATTTCTCGATAGAACTGTTCATATTGGACAAAGGTAATCAAGATTGCCATGATCAAAACGGACAAAACCGCCAGAAATACCATATTTCGAAAGATTTTTTGTCTCATTCAGAGTTTCTCGATTCTGTAGCCGATTCCCCGTACGGTCTCGATTAAATCACCCGCCTCACCTAACTTCATCCGTAGGGATCGAATATGCGCGTCAACCGTTCTGGTTTCCCCGTAATAATCAAACCCCCAAACCTCGGATAACAGTCTTTCTCTCGTTAATACGATTCCCCTGTTTTCGATCAGATAAAGCAACAAGGAGAACTCTTTGGGAGTCAGCGCAACCTCGACACCGTTATTGAAAACACGATGCTCATCCCGATAGACCACCAGAGGTCCGATTGTGATTTCATCCGATTCTTCCGCCACACTTGCCCGCCTTAATACGGCTTTAATTCTGGCGATTAATTCCATCATCCCAAACGGTTTGGTCAGATAATCGTCCGCTCCGCTGTCAAGCCCGATGACCTTATCATATTCGGTCGTTTTGGCGGTCAGCATGATCACAGGAATGGCCCGGGTTACCTCGGAAGCGCGCAATTTTTTCAAGATCTGCAGACCATCCTCCCCGGGAAGCATAATATCCAATAAAACAAGTTCCGGCAGCTCTTCTTTTATCGCAGCAAAAAAATCTTTTCCGTCGACAAAGCCGCGGGCTGTAAAACCGGTCATCTGCAGTGTGTAGACGACCAATTCGCGAATTTCGGTATTATCTTCGACACAGTAAATCATCAGTCGGCAACGTCCTTATGCT
>JALHEL010000592.1:890-1827 GCA_022837205.1 Leptolinea sp. | reverse complement strand
CCCCTTATGGCTTGCCAAAAATTATGTTCTTCTCTTGTCAAAACTTTTTCACATGCCAATAGGAATCAACCACCCGATCATGAGTGGTAAACTTCGCCCAGCTATTGACAGGCACGACTTCCCATTTCATTCCACCGTAGGGGACAGCGTCCTTGACGTCCCGTTTCATTCCATTGTAGGGAACAGCGTCCTTGCGAAGCACACCGAGTTGACGAGGTGCTGACGTCCCGTTTCGTTCCATTGTAGGAGACGGCGTCCTTGCGAAGCACGCCGAGTTGACGAGGTGCTGACGTCCCGTTTCATTCCATTGTAGGGGACGGCGTCCTCGACGTCCCGAATCTTGCAAAAGATGCCTGTTTGAAACGGTGTCCCGCTATATATGCCATTTTTGTCAGGCGCAATGTCCCCAATACTGTGGATGTTTCAATTCGAAATGATTATCCAAAAAGCATGATTAACTGCAATCCTTGCCTCAATATGTGAAATTTTATTTCCGAAAATAAAGAGAGGTGCGCTGAATTGTTACGGATTTTAAAAATGAAATCATGACGCCTCGTGAACTCGGCGCGGGACGTCAAGGATGCCGTCCCCTACATAGAGACAATTCGAAATTGTTAAAAACTACTCATATTCATTTATGATAATCATCCACCCCATCATGACTGGTAAACATAACCCGTTTATGAGGGGGAAAACTTCGACCGGCTATTGATACAATGGGAATCGGCCGCTTGTGGAAGGAACTGGAGAGGGAAGCCCTCTCCACCCCACTCTTTGTGACTTGCCAATAATCACATTCTTCCCTTGTCAAAATGATTATTATATACAAATGGAAATCGACCGCTTGTGGAAGGAACTGGAGAGGGAAGCCCTCTCCGCCCTCTCTCTTTGTGACTTGCCAATAATCACATTCTTCCCTTGTCAAAATGATTATTAT
>JALHEL010000592.1:0-796 GCA_022837205.1 Leptolinea sp. | reverse complement strand
ATCATATTCTTCACTTGTCAAAAACAATTTTTATATACCGATGGAAATCGGCCGCTTGTGGAAGGAACTGGAGAGGGAAGCCCTCTCCACCCTCTCTCTTTGTGACTTGCCAAAGACTAAACAGTATATAATATAAAAAATTAGATCGGGAAAGGTTTTATATCAAATGAAAAAAAATTTAGACATCCTAATGGTCGGTCATTTCGCAAAAGATAAAATCGTCATCGACGGAAATGAATTCGAAAGCCCCGGCGGAGCCGTCTACTACGGCAGCGTCGTCTTACGCAGACTCGGTTTAGAAGTCGGTGTCGCAACACGAGGAAACCCGGATGATTTCCACTATCTGAAAGAACTGACCGATCTCGGAATCGAAGTTGACGCGAAACCAGCACCGCAATCCTCGGGATGTATCAACATCTATCAATCCGCCGACATGGAACGAAGGATTTGCAAACTGAACGGATTCGCAGGTGAAATTCCTTACGAAGATATTCCGGATGTAAATGCAAAAATCATTATGGTTACACCGATTATCGCCGGCGAAATTACGCTCCCTACCTTAATCAAACTTTCCGAAAGAGCACCCATCGCATTGGATGTTCAGGGTTTTGTCAGAGTTCCCGAAGGAAATGATCTCAACTTCAGACCTTGGAAAGATATGGAAGAAGGACTGAAACATGTCACATTTTTGAAAGTTGATAAAGCGGAAGCCGAGCATATTACCGGAACCGATGATCTTGAAAAAGCCGCTGTTATCTTAGCCGGATATGGTCCGAAAGAAATTGTTCTGACCCAA
>JALHEL010000131.1 GCA_022837205.1 Leptolinea sp. | reverse complement strand
GGGATGACCGCCGATTTATCCAGAAGTCCCAGTGCGATTAAAGTACGATTTACCGTCCCAAACGAACCGTTCAACAGGTTTTGCCAAACCAACATGCTGACAACCGTCGGAACCGCGTAAGGCAAAATAAAAATGGAACGAAAGAAGGGTTTGATTTTAATCTTTGACTCCTGTAAAACCACCGCCATAACCATTCCGCCGGCGTAGCAGGTCAACGTTGCAAAGAAAGCCCAGATTAATGTCCAACCGGCAACCCGGCCGAGCGCTCCCGACCAGGTGGCATCTCCGCCGAAGAGCGCACGGAAATTATCGAGGCCTACCCAATCGACGGTATTGTTGGGCGGAATGTTTTTCGGCGCCGAATAATTTGTAAACGCTACGCAAGCTGAAAAGATCAACGGGACGACGACAAAGAATAATACGAGCAAAATCATGGGCATCAAGCCGACGATCGGAAAAGATTTATTTCCCAATTCGGCAAGGATATTCTTATTTTTTGCTTTAATGCCGGTAGCGCAATAATCTTTGTAATCGGATAATGCATTTTGAACGGACAAATAATACAGCAGAATAAAAATAAATACGACCGCCAGAATCAGAATGCCGTCGATCATCATGAACATGGAATGATCGCGCTGTTTAATGGGTAATTCCGGGTGAGGATCTCCCAGCGTGATTAAGCCGGCAATCTTTTTATATACGGTCGGAGTAAAAAACAAAAAAAGAATTTCTATGAGTGCATAGAGAATTCCTTTGACGTATTGCTTCAAATAAAGAATATGTCCCAATCCCATAAAAAGGAGGGACGAAATCAAGATCTTTTTTTTCGACGATCCATCCTGACAGATTGAGGCGGCTATCATGATAATTCCTTTCCGACGACAGAGAAACAAAGAACTCAAACAGGATCAAAAAAGAAATCGACGAAGCAACCGATACCGCTATAAAAATTATTGAAAAAAGAAGCTCCCTTTCAGAGCGAACAACGAAAGGGAGCTTTGTACTCATCGGATCTTATTGTGCTACAAACGATACGATTGCTTTGTCCAGCGCTTTCAGTTCGGTTTCCACATCGGCGCCGTCCCAAATATTGGCGGATGCCGCGTTACCGGATTCCCAAAAAGCGCCCATTTGCGGTACGGACGGCATCGGGAACGCATATTCCAATTGAGCGATAAACCCTTTGGCAGCTTCACTTTCGACTTCCAGCGGAATTGACGGTAACGCACCGGTGATGTCATAGCGCAGTTTCTGCATTTCGGGTGAAATCAAAAATTCGGCAAATTTGGCTGCTTCTTCCGGATGTTCCGAATAGGCGGAAACAAACATTCCACGCGTTCCGGAGAAAGATGCCGCCGGAGTTTTACCGTCCAATGAAGGCAACGTCGTAACGCCGAAGTGAATCCCCGCATTGGTGAAATTGGCTACATTCCAGGGGCCGGAAATGTACATTGCCACGTTTCCCGCGGCAAATGCCCCATCGGCAGTGGCTGTGTTGGCATCGGCAGCCGCTAACGGAACGACTTCATGCAAACCCTGGAAGATTTTCATGCCGGCAATGGCATCTTCCGTTGCCAGATAGGAGGAAGATGTGTCCGTACCGTCGGGACCGAATAAGCGGTTTCCGTTCATGGTGGTAAACAGAATGGTGTAATAGATATTTCCTACGTCCATCAGGAAACCGTATTTATTCGGGTTTTTGGCGTTGAAGGCCGCGGTCCACGTCTTCAATTCTTCCCAAGTGGTCGGGATTTCTTCTGCGGGAATCAGATCTTTGTTATAGTAAAGCGCATAGGTTTCAGCCGAAACCGGATAACCGTACATGACGCCGTCATAAGTTAGTGCCTGAGAGGTTGAAGCGAGAACGGCTTCCTTAACCGCATCCGGGTTTACCGTCGGAAGAATATGACCTCCGACGACCAGCTCTCCCAGTTTATCATGCGGTGCCGCGAACAGATCCGGTCCGACACCTGCCGGCCCATCCAAAGCAATCTGACCGGAGGTATCTCCCAATTCCACATTGACGAATTCAACGGTAATATTGGGATTTAATTTGGTGAACGCTTCTCCGGCGGCTTTAATCCATTCATCCGGTCCGCCGGTGGATTCCCAAACCACCAGTTTTACGGCATCCTGAGCCGATACCGGGACGGAAACAATAAAAAGTGAAGCAATCATAAACAGCGAAAGTACAATCGATAACCCTTTTTTCATTTTTTCTCCTTTCTGAATTCAAATGATCATTCCGGAAATATTCGATCTTGCTCCGGTTAATAAAGTGTGGACAGCGAATCCGAATTGACCGTTCCGGTAAAAACTCTTTGCTATTGGCATTTTTTGTTTTAACCGAATCCGGCTATTTAAATTATATATCGAATAAGTGATTTATCTTGATATCTGTTTGTATATTTAAAGAAGGACGGATGATACATAAAACTACTTTGATCGATCCGATGAATCCCGATATGGCAGGGGACGGAGTGAATTAAGCGGCGGCTGTATTTCGGGTTGAAAAATCGGATGAATCGATCCGGACCAGTACCCGGCGCGTGCGCGGCCCGTCGAACTCGCAAAAATAAATCCCCTGCCAGGTTCCCAGCATTAATCGGCTATCTTCGATAATGATCTGTTCGGAGACACCGATCAGGGAGGATTTCAAGTGAGCGGCAGAATTCCCTTCCATATGGCGGTATCCGTCCTGCCATGGTACGATCTTGTCCAACTCGTATAAGAAATCACGGATCACGTCCGGATCGGCATCCTCATTTATGGTAACAGCGGCGGTGGTGTGAGGAATGAAGATGGTACAGAGTCCCTCTCGGATACCGGAAGCCGTAACCATTTCCTGGACCCGAGCGGTTATATCGATTAATTGAGAACGGCCGGTACTTTGAAGGGTAAATTGAACTGTTTTCATAGGGTAGGCTCCTTTCTTCAAATTTTCTGAAAACAAATCGCACTCTTATTCAGATCTTCGATCCCCGAGCAAACGGATTTACTCTTCGAAGACTTTTTTGGCGATATCCATGGCTGCTTTAGCATCCTTTGCGAAATAATCGGCACCGATTGACAGCGCGTAATCTTTGGTCAGTACCGCTCCCCCTACCATGATCCTGCATTCCGAATGGCTTTTAAGATCTCGAATAGTCTCTGCCATGTTTTTTACCGTTGTGGTCATCAATGCACTCAGTCCGACCAGTTTTGCATTTTCCCGTAGAACCGCCTGCCTGACAACTTCAACGGGGACATCTTTCCCAAGGTCGATAATCTGATAACCTGAGTTCTCAAGGACGACTTTGACGATATTTTTCCCGATATCATGAATATCTCCCCTCACCGTCGCCAGTACGATTTTTCCTTTGGAAAGGTTGGCATCGGATTGTGAAGAACGCGTCATCGTTTTGCGGATTTCTTCGAAGCCTGCTTGAGCGGCTCCGGCAGATTGAATCAATTGCGGCAAAAAGATTTCCCCTTTTTCGAAACGGGTTCCCACTTTTTCAAGGGTAGGGATCAGAATTTGATCAATGATTTCGGCTGGTTCGATTTTCTGAAGCAACCGAACGGTGGCTTCAGCCGCAATTTGTCGGAGCCCATTTGCAATCGCATATTCAAGGGATGAATCTGACGAGACGGAATCGTTGGCTGGAATGATCGGCTTTTCGCTTTGGATTTGATTATGGATAGAAATAAATCGCTCGGAATTTTTATCGTGACCAGAAAGCACTTTAAACGCATCCACTGCACCGGTCATCGAGCGGACATTCGGATTGATGATCGGCAAATCCAAACCTTGACCCAAAGCGAGCGTCAGGAAAGCGGTGTTGATCGTCTCCCGATCCGGTAGCCCGAAGGATATATTCGACACTCCCAGCACGGTTTTTACGCCGAAATGTTCTTTAACCATTCGGACGGCTTTGAGCGTTTCCATCGCCTGTTCCTGTTGAGCGGAGACGGTGAGAGTCAGGCAATCGATAATGACATCTTCCTTCGGGATTCCGTACTCTTCGGCTTTACGGATAATTTTTTCAGCGATTCTTACCCGTTCTTCGGCTGTTTGCGGAAGACCGTTTTCATCCAATGTTAGGCCGATAACTGCCGCGCCGTATTTTCGGACAATCGGAAGCATTGTTTCCAAATTCCGATCTTCTCCATTCACCGAATTGACCAATGCTTTCCCGTTATATATTCGTAAGGCGGCTTCAATGGTTTTCGGATCACCGGAATCAATCTGTAAAGGAACGTTGCTGACACTTTGGATAGCTTCGACCACCTCCGCCATCACGGCCGCTTCATCCAATCCGGGTAAACCGACATTGACATCCAAAATTTCAGCTCCGGCTGCAGTTTGTTCCAGCGCCTGCGTCAGAATATATGCGATATCATGCTCGGCAAGGGCTGTTTTAAACCTTTTTTTACCGGTCGGATTAATCCGTTCACCGACAATTCGGACGTCATTCATCTCAACGGTTTGTTCCGCGCTGCAAATGGCGGTACGATGAACGGTTTGGCGTTCAACCGGATGTTTGCCCGAGAGCCGGTCTCTCAATGCCGAAATATATTGTGGAGTCGTCCCGCAGCATCCGCCGATAAAAACGGCTCCCAGATCCGCAAAACGAGCGGTAATTTCGGCAAACTCCTCGGGTGTAATTTCGTATTGATCGGTCTCCGGATTAGGAAGCCCGGCATTCGGCTTGATCAGAATTGGCAGATTTGTCCATTTTGCCAATTCTGCGGCTAATGGCAGAATCTGCTCCGGCCCTAACGAACAATTAATTCCGACCGCTGAGACTCCCAAACCGCTGAGCGTCAACGCCGCCGCTGAAATGGGAACACCGGCAAATGTCCGTCCATTGGCTTCAAAAGACATTGATGCAAAAATCGGCAGGTCCGTATGTTCTTTGGCGGCAAGGATTCCGGCTTTCATTTCAGCCAAATCGGTGAAGGTTTCGAATACAATCAGGTCGACACCGGCTTGTTCGCCGGCTGAAACGATTTCTTCGAAAATCTGATAGGCTTCTTCAAAAGACATATCGCCGTTTGGTTTCATCATTTTGCCGATCGGACCGCAATCCAACGCGATTTTCGCCCGGGGATTCTCCGCGTCACGCGCCATTCGGGCGTTCTTGACAGCGGCTTCCACCAATTGTGAAACTGAATAAGATGTCCCTTCAAGTTTATAGCGATTGACACCGAATGTACTCGCATAAATAATTTCCGCGCCGCTGCGGATATATTCCCGATGAATCTCGGTGATGATCTCCGGATGGGTCAAATTATTTGCTTCGGGAACGGTTGCGGTCAGGAGCCCTTTTTGCTGCAGCATCGTGCCGAAGGCGCCGTCCAGGAGTGTTATTTTATTCTTCATTTCCAGCATGGGTTGCCCGCCTTTCTCAGTTCACAAGTAGTTCGTAATATACAACCGTCACACGGGTTCTGCTTTGTTTGAATCTCGGTCGGGGAAATTCCGATGATCGCGCTGACAGATTTGGATGGAACCATCAGAAAACTTTCAGTTACGGTTAAGCCAATTTTTCGT
>JALHEL010000130.1 GCA_022837205.1 Leptolinea sp. | reverse complement strand
CCGAGACGATAAAAGTCGAATTCTCTTAAAATTACGGGACGATATCGTCAAAGCACTCATTAAATGTGTCCAAAATCGGGGAAGAAAGATGCCGGACCGTCTGGCAAACGCTTGCAACCTCCTGATCTCCATCGGTGAAATGATCGAAAACGGTATGGACGAAGAAGCAATTCGCAACATTTTGATCGGTCCTTCATCCGGAGAGCTTTCCGATCCGTTTTTTACTTCCGGCGAATGTGAGGATCCTGTCCGATTTTCCGAATGGATAAAAGTTTTAAATGAATGTCTTAACTGGGGGTTGGAAGGAGCTTCGAAATCATCCATAGCGATCCAAAGGAATATGATCAGTTTGCTCGCGGGCGAGACAGATCCGATTATATTGATGGCTGAGCATTATAGGATGGGAAGAGACAATATGATGGAACTTTTTTCCCAAAAATATGCTCATTTGCCGGAAAATTTCATGGTTTTATTCTTTTTTTCGGATTGTTTGAAACAATTTTCCCAATATCAGCAAGAGTCGATAACCGTCGACCGGATTGTTAAATTCGAAATTGCCCAAGTAGTGATTGTCTGGAGCCTTTTAAAAATTCAGGCAGTAAATAAAGCCTTACAAATCGGATCATTGACCGTCGATTCGTTCTTGCAGATCGCAGCGGAAACAGACCGCGATTTTTTGCATTATCCGGCTTATATTCGACAATGTGCTCAGCGACTCTCAATGAAATTTGATTCGAATGAGAAATTAATTGAATGTTTATTTTATTGATCTGTTTCCGGAAAATATTGATCCAAAGCATCATTGATTGTCGGAAAACAATTTGTACCGATCGTTTTCATCAGTTCTGCCTTTTCAGGATTTGTATAGATGCCATATCTTCTGGTTTGGGCGATATACCCGTAATTTTGTAAGATTTTTGCCGCATCTGTTGCGGATTGGATACCGGATAGAGAATCTTCAAAAACCGCGATATCAAGCATAGAACCTTCCGGAAGAATAGGCAAAAAAGGATTGATTTTATTCTCGGATTTTTCGGGAAAGTCCCAGGTTGAAACGACGTTGAAAGTTTTTTCAAAAGAATCACTGATGGCATAAAGGATCGCAAAAAGTGCATGAAAAGGATTCGGTTTCAATCTGCTG
This sequence comes from Leptolinea sp., assembly GCA_022837205.1. GTDB lineage: Bacteria > Chloroflexota > Anaerolineae > Anaerolineales > Anaerolineaceae > Flexilinea. The sequence goes on along the minus strand of JALHEL010000130.1, from coordinate 4,412 downwards.
TCTTGCGGAAGATCCCGCTTCTTCTCATAATAATGTAATATCCCTACTCCGACATTTTTGATCCGCCCATCTCCCCAACCTAATTCATCCATCGCAATTTCCGCTTCGGGGATTGCCGAGATAATCTCTGTTTTATCGTCTTTAATACATGCCGGCAACAAATTCGGACGAGCGGTAATCGTCGCCACGTACAATGATTTTCCGTTCATTTCAAGAATTTTTTTCCGGTATTTTTCGTTAAGAAGGGCTTTATTCACAGTCATTAAAGCGGAAGGAATTCCCTTTTCGGTCGGTATATGAAATGTTTTTTCAAAAAGCTCCGAACCGAGAATATAGGTTTCCAATTTCTGAAAGCACCAAGAAGAACGCACATTTAAAGAATCCGCTAACAGCTCACTTAAAACCGAATCATCCCATAGTCTGGGTAAAATACTCTGATCTTTCTGATCCAGACAATGTTTGTAAACAGCCAAAGCGGGGATATCTTCACCATTTAAAATATCTTGAATCTGCGGTATCTTCTGCCAAAGAACTTCCGGAAACGGCATGGCCGGATGGATGCGGGGAAGATTATTTAATTTTTCAAGTTTTCCAAAAGGTCTTGCTTGCGGGTTATTCTCGGCATACCAATCTAAAAAAAAGGATAAAGTCAACGGAACCATATCCCATTCTGCCAAAACGCCGTATGCATCAAATCGATCCGCAAATTCCCTGCCGATTTGAATTTCCGGAAATCCAAAATAATTCATAAACCAGGAAACCGTATCTGTAAATGCTTTCCGATATCCGCCCTGAGAAACCAACACACCGTCTATATCAAATAATAAGACCCGATATTCGGATTTCTCTGAATTTTTTCCCATCAGATCAAGCCAACCTTTTTCCCGACATATTCAAAAGCGTCCAATACCTGATCGAGCTGTTCGTCCGTATGGGTTGCCATGTAGCTGGTTCTCAACAATTGTCTACCGGGAGGGGTTGCGGGAGAAATTACCGAATTAACGAAAACGCCCCTTTCAAAAAGGCCGCTTGCCATTTCAAAAGTCTGTTCATTATTCCCGATAAGAATCGGTACGACCGGTGTTACAGAATTCCCGATATTAAATCCAAGCTCGGACAGTCCCTTCCGCATCTTATTTCCATTCTTTATCAAACGCTGATTCCATTCGGGTTCTTCTCGCATGATTCTTAATGCAGCCAAAGCTGCCGCAGCACTTGCCGGCTGAATACTTGCACTGAAAATCATCGATCGGGCGTTATGCTTAATGTAATGAACAATCTCTTCATCGCCGGAAATAAAACCGCCCAAAGAAGCGAAACTCTTACTGAAAGTTGACATAATCAAGTCGACCTCTTTCGTCAAGCCGAATTGTGCAGCAGTACCGTGACCATTACCTGTCACACCGATACCGTGAGCATCGTCCACCATCAGACGGGCGCCGTATTTTCTTGCGATGGGAATAATTTTGTCCAACGGAGCTAAATCTCCTTCCATACTGAACAAACCATCCACAATAATAAGCTTTCCGGCCTCTTCCGGGAGAGAGCTTAAGACCTTTTCCAAATGTTCCATATCATTATGCGCAAATCGTTCCAATTTACCGTAGGAGAGCTTGACGCCGTCATAAATGCTGGCATGGGAATCTTTATCGAGAATGGCATAATCATTCCGACCGACTAATGCGCTGATTGTTCCTAAATTCGTCTGCATTCCGGTTGAAAAAACCAAAGCTGCTTCTTTGCCCACAAACTCGGCAATTTCATGTTCCAAAGTTTCATGCAATTCCAACGATCCATTTAAAAATCGAGAGCCGGTACAGCTGGTTCCATATTGGTGAATCGCCGCTATCGCCGCTTCCCGAACTTTCGGATGAGTCGTGAGCCCCAAGTAATTATTGGAACCACACATGATCAGTTTCTTGCCCTTATATTCCGCAACGGTTCCTTCATTTTCTGAAAGCGGCAAAAAATAAGGATAATGTCCTTCGGCAATCATTTTTTTGATCATGTCATATTCGTAACACTTTTGGAAAATATCCATAAAATCCTCTTATTTTCTTCGATAAATTGATGATGATTGCACAGAAAAAGTCTTGAAAATTATAAATGATGTTTCCAAAAATTTCGGAAATTACACTTTAACAGATTCTTGATTTACCTGATTGAAAAAATCAGAGCGAATCGTTTCGTCTTTCAGAAATAAACCGCTGAAATTTGTCGTTATAAGCTTCGCCTGATCTTTTTTTACCCCTCGCATCATCGCACATAAATGGCTCGCCTCGATCAGAACCCCACACCCTTTCGGTTGCAGAATTTCTTCGATTGCTTCCATGATTTGGGTCGTCAACCTCTCTTGAACTTGAAGACGACGTGCGTACATATCCACAATCCGTGGAATTTTAGACAAGCCGATAATTTTTTCGTCAGGCAAATATGCAACATGTACCATTCCGAAAAAAGGCAGCATATGATGTTCACAAAGACTGTAAAACTCAATATCCTTTACCAGAACCATACCGTTCGATTTTTCATGAAAGACAGCACCGTTGACGATTTCTTTCAAATTTTGTTGGTATCCCGAGCAAGTTTCTCGATACATTTTTTCAACTCGGATCGGCGTAGCTTTCAACCCTTCCCGCTCAGGGTTCTCTCCCAATTGGGTCAAGATAATCTCTATGGCATCCCGAATGGTCGGATTTTTTTCTTTTTGTTCATCAATCATTTATTTCGCCCCGCTAAAGTTCCTATCAACTCATTTAATTCATTCCCATATTTTTCATTGAAAGAAAAACTTTTCATTTTCTTTGAGGCTTCACTCATAGCCCTCTCCCATTGATTTCGGGTATAGCTATCCGCACCGATTTCCCGCAATCGATCGGCAAAATATCCCACTCTTTCCGGATCACCGTTATATTCCTGCCATTCTTTATTAAATGAAGCATCATGATTCATTGCGTATTGAATCGGCAAAGACTTCTTCTTACCGGTAATATCGGTCGAAACCGATTTTCCCAAATGGTTTGAATCACCCCAAATTCCGAGATAATCATCTTGCATTTGGAATGCCAATCCGATTTTTTCACCCACTTTTTCCAATTCAGCAATTGTACTTTGATTTGCTTCGGCTGCGATCGCACCCAATGTAAAACTTCCTTTGATTAATGCCACCGTCTTCCCCGAAATCATTGTTAAATATTCCTCTTCGGTAATACTTTGACGTTTTTCAAAAGAAATATCCAAATGTTGCCCCATTATCAAATCCGTCACCATTTGATCAAACACAGAAATTTCCGAGCCGGTTTTTGAACGACCACTAATTTCATGCAATGTCTTATATGTCAGAGCGAACAGCATATCGCCGGCATTCAGACTCAACGCGCTGCCCCATTTTTTCCACACAGCCGGTTGGCCATGTCTGGTTTCTCCCGAATCTTCAATATCATCATGGATAAGCGTGAAATTATGAAACATTTCGAGAACTGTCCCGGGCAACAAAGCCGGTTCATGACTACCGGAAATCGCGCCGCAAGTTAAGCAACAGATCAACGGCCGAATTCGTTTCCCGCCGGCATGTACTGTTCCATCCGAATCCATTCCGAGCGCATAAAAAAGCATATCGGAAAGCGTCTGATCTTTTTTTTCGATTTCTTCTTTCGCAATCTGTCGATACAGTGTTTCATTTATTTGTCGGATTATTTCTTTTTGGAAATCGCTCAAAATTGTTTCTCCCTGGTTGATATCGGGTCCAATTTTTTCTCTATTGAAAAATTCTATATTTTTTCAACGGCGGATGATGTAAAAACAGCCGCACGATATTGAAAGATATATCGTTCCAAAACAGTTATCACCGCTTCCGCGTTTTCCAACGCGGGTCTCAATAACGGAATCGCTATTCCGCAAAGTTTTGCGCCGAGCAAGCAAGCTTTTCGCATTTCAATGCCATTACGAATTCCACCGGATGCAATCAAATTGATTTCGGGCATCTTTTGATGAATTTGATCGATACAAACAGCCGTCGGAATCCCCCATCCACCGAAAGGGGCAATTGTTTCAGCCGGAATTTTCTGACCGGCACTCAAAGCTTCGATTTTTGCCCACGAAGTTCCCCCGGCACCCGCTACATCGATCCATCGGATTCCCGCATCAGCCAGTTTTGCCGCCGTCGAAACAGATATTCCGAATCCGACTTCTTTCGCCACAATCGGAACGGGGAAATCGGCGCAAAGTTCTTTAATTTTATCGATCAATCCCCTGAAGTCGGTATTTCCTTCAGGCTGAAAAACTTCTTGCAGAGGATTAAAGTGCAGGATCAACGCATTTGCGTTGACCGAATCGACCAATTTTAATAACTCGTTTTTTGTCCACCCGTAATTCAATTGAACCGCACCGATATTTGCCAAAATCGGGATATC
>JALHEL010000129.1 GCA_022837205.1 Leptolinea sp. | reverse complement strand
TCTCGCAGAAAAGGTAGACGGATTTTATGCGCCGACGGATAATACGATTGCCTCGGCGATGCCGAATCTTGTAAAAGTGGCTGAAGAGAAAAAGCTGCCCATTTTGGGAAGCGAACCCGGGATGGTTGAAGGGGGCGCATTAATGACCGTCGGAATCGATTATTTTAAACTGGGTCAACAAACGGGTAAGATGGCTGTAAAGATTTTGAAAGGGGAAGCGGTTCCCGCAGAGATGCCCGTTGAGTCGTTGAAAGATGTTGACATTGTGCTGAATCAAGCCACAGCCAAAGCAATCGGTTTCGAATTTCCGGAAAGCGTTCTCAAAAAGGCCACCAAAGTCATAGGTGAATGAGAACATCTCTTCAGAAAGAATCCCCGAAAAAGCGGGGATTCTTTTTTAACGAACAGACTCTCAGACGTTATTTTGTGCCGAGATGTGGAAATTACTTTACGGTTTGGGCTTGCTTTTTTATTTGATAGTGCGCCAAATCACGGGCGACAACGGTATTGGGAAAGATCGCTTGCGCTTCTTCCAAAATATCTTTTTCGCGGTATCGTCTGGAAATGTGGGTTAAATATAACGTTCCCACACCGGCTGTTTTCGCAAACCGAGCAGAGTGTTTGGCGGTCAGATGAGAATACTGGAATGCCATGTCTGCTTCTTCTTCCGTATAGGTGGCTTCGATGACCAGCGCATCCGCATGTTGAACGTAAGGCAATAACGAATCGGTTTCTCCCGTATCACCGACGACGACCAGACTTTCTCCGGGAATTAAATCACCCAGTACCTGATCCGGATCAATCGTTCGTCCATCCGGTAGGACCACGCGTTCTTCATTTGCCAAATCACGACGCCAAGGGCCCGGCGGGATTCCCAATGCTTCCGCTTTTTCGGGAAGAAACGGCCGGCGCGATTTTTTATCGAAGCGAAAGCCGAACGAGTCCGAACCACGATGATTTACCGGAAAACAGGATACTTGGAAATCTTTTTCATCGAAAAGAATCCCTTCGGAAAGCAGATGAAATCGCAAAAAATCGGGAGCACGATTCCCGCGCAGAACAACGGAAAAAAGCAGGTCATGGACGCGGGCGATTGTATCTTCTCCGCCGTAAATATCCATGTCTTCCATGCTTTCCCAGCGAAGGAGCGTTGAAAGGAGTCCGGCTGTTCCCAAAATATGATCCAGATGACTGTGAGTAAAAAGAATTTTATTCAATCTTTTGAAACCGCATCCGGCGGTGAGGATTTGTCGTTGAGTGCCTTCTCCGCAATCGATCAAAAAACGAAATTCGTCATGAATTACCAATAAAGACGGTAAGTTTCGTTTAATGGAGGGCGCGGAAGCCGAAGTTCCTAAGAAAAGTAATTCAAACAAATTGGTTTATGTTTTGGCCTCAATTTCTGTCAGATCGAAGTTATTTTACCAGACAGTGGGCAAAGTTCTCGACGTTTTCGGGCGGATATCATACGAAGCGGATTTGATTCCGGCAGATTTCGCTGAATTACCGATGCGGAGGTCATGTACGCTCATGAAATTGACTTGACTTTTATTTTCCGATACGCTTTAATTAAGAGTGGCGGACAGCTTATGGGTGACCCCCTCATCCATAATGTCTGATCCGCCATGTCTTTTAAATAATGCCGCGTATTTTCTTCTGCCAAAAACCCTTTTTATAATAAATCCAAAGAAAAGCACTCGCTAAAGCCCAGGAGAAAGAAATGCTGACAAAAATCAGCTGATAATTTCCGGTCATCTTGACAAGAAAGTAAGCCAGGGAAACGCGGATAATCACATTACAGATAAAACTTGCCAACAGCGGTGCGACCGTATCTCCGACGCCGCGAACGGCTCCGCTTAAGACTGTATAGGTGTTGACCAAGATATAGCCGACCGAAAGCGTCCGCAAAATCAATTTTCCGCTTTGGACGACCGCAAGGTCTTTTGTAAAAAGCGCCATGACATTTGCGCCGAAGAAGAAAAGAATGGAAACCAAAGCGATGGTCAACGATTGGCTGAGAATTAATGTCTGTTTAATTCCCTCAATCGTACGATTCATCTTTCTGGCACCTGTGTTTTGCCCGACAAAAGCGGTAATTCCGACCGCAAATGAGTTCATCGGTAACATGGCAAATTGATCGATCCGTGTCACAACCGCATAGGCGGCGATAACCGTCGGACCGAAACTATTAATCAGGTTTTGTTGGAGCAAAAAACCGACGGAGAAAATGGAAGTTTGCAACCCTGCCGGTAAACCGATATTAATCATTTGTTTCCCGATTTGCCAGTCCGGTTTGAGCCCCTTAATGGAAATGCCGTATTTTTCTTGGGATCGCAGCAAATAAATAAATGTTAATATTCCGGCAGATGTTTCGGATATTACCGTTCCGTAAGCCGCGCCCTTGATACCGGTTCCGAGGATGACGATAAAGAAATATAACAGCCCGACATTCAGGATATTGGAAAAAATCAGAAAGAGCAACGGAATAATGGAATCACCCATTCCTCTCAGAATTCCCGAAAGGATATTATAGAAAAACATGGTGACCAATCCAAAAAACATAATTCTGGAATATTCGGCAGCATAGGTAAAAACTTCCGCAGGTGTCCCGATCATTCTCAGAAGAGGATTCATAACCGTCTCACCGACGATTGAAATGAAAATTCCCCCCAAGATGGTCATCCAGATTGCCACCAGAACCGATTGATTCAATTTTTCGTTGTTTTTTGCGCCGTAACTTTGTGAAACCAATACGGTTGCGCCGGTCGAAATTCCGCTGAATAGGCCCAATAAAAGGTTATTAATCGGGTTAAAAACACCGATCGCAGCGAGTGCATCACTGCCGATATAGTTTCCCAATAGAATCGCATTAACCGTATTATAAAGTTGTTGAAAAATGTTCCCGACAAGAAGCGGCCAGCAGAAAACAAGCAGCTGATGAATAATGTTTCCTTCCGTCATATCAGCTTGTCGGTTTCTTGTCAGTTGTACAGATGTTCGTTCGGAAGACTTCGTTTGTGACCTTTTCTGTTTCAAATGGTTTGTGAAAATCGGGGCTGTTTCCGGCATATTGATATAACTGTTTCTCTTATATGAAGGACAGTAAATAATTTATTAATAAATGATTTTAATTTTCCGTCAACGGTAATTCAATCATTGTGTTCCAGAAAAATGCGACCATAGCTGTCAGATAAAGCAAAGCCGCTTCATCCGAATTCGGTTTCTGAATCATGTTGATTCTGTTTTGAATCAATTCGGATTTCTTTTCGGAAGAGAATAACGTCTCCAACATTTTTCGCGCATCCGAATCTCGCCGGACCAGATCATAAGTGAAATGGCAGCGAATAATTCCCTGATTTTCAAGATCTCGGATCGCTTCCTGTTTGATTTCTTTATAAAGGCCGTCGAAAGAGGATTGAAAAGAATAAATGCATTTTCTGCGCAATGCCGGTTGGTAATGGCAAAATGCCACAGGCTCTCCGGATGCATTGTATAAAATATTGGGAAACATCACGCTGAATTTAAAAAAACGGTTGCGAGGAAAAAGGACATCCATATGTCCGATTTCTTGGTCCGACTCATCGAAAATCTGAACTTTGCTGCTGTTTAGATTGAGTTTTTTATCCCGGTAGGGTTCCTTTTTATCGCTCACCGTAAAATAGGAGTGTATTTTTTCCGGGACTTGCAACTCCGGATTGAACGGATTATAAGCACCCAAAAGAAAAGCATTTTTCTCTTTATACCGGCGCGGCTCGTTGTAAATATAGGGGCTGGCAAAAGAAAAAGCGTAATTATGAATTTCATCGGTAAAATGAATTTGCTTTTGGGCGATTCCTGCTACTGGGAATTTAATGGCATCAAAATTCATGGCATCTCCGCATTTTCCAAAAATGACAACATTGTACACTTGATTATACACGGATTGGAATTTCGATTCGGATGAATTCTGGCTTGAAAATTGCACATTTAATGACAAGTCTGATATTTGTGAAAGCCTGATAACTGGTGATGATTTGTTCGATTTAAATATTCTCCCAATGAATTTAATAAACGGTCGAAATCTCGGTGAATTACCGGGTTTGCGCATCTATACCGCTCCCAAAAAATGTGACCGATCACGGATAAACGATGTTTTGATGATGGTCATAACCGTCGAAGGAAAGAGCCCGAAAGTCAAAGATTTTGAAGAATGGGGAGCAATTCTTTCGGAAGCTTATTTTACGGCCCGCGGATCTTTTACGATGGGAATAACAGCGGCCGTAAAACAATTCGTTTCTTATTTGGATGAAAAGTTTCCCGGAATTCTTCTGCCGAACGTTATGTTGAACATTGCCGTTTTACGCGATCGAACGCTGTTGATCGGCCATTCCGGTCCGGTGAATACGACCGTTGTCTATGCGGACCATGTGGATAATTTCTCGGATGCGACTTCCGTGGGCGTTTCTCAGGGAACGCAGGGACTGAGATTCTTCCAAATCGAAATCCATTCGGGAGATCTGATATTAATGTGTCCCCGCGCCCCATCCGGATGGACAAATGAGGCGATATTAGATGCCACCGGCGAATCTCCGTTGAATGTAATCCGTTACTTGATGGATCAGGCGAACGGAAATCTGCAAGGTGTTGTGATTCAAGTTAAAACAGGACGCGGCGAAATTCTCTATCGTTATAAGCCGCCGGTTATTACGACCGTTGATTTGGGATATCAAGAAGAATCGGAAACAGAAGGGTATCCCTTCGAACAACCCAGTAAAACAACGCCTCTATCTTCGGCGGGAAAGACCGAGAATGCATACCGTGTGAACGAGCAAGCCAATGAAAATAAAAAGCCGCTGTTTCGGACCCGTTTACCTTTGGAACCTTTCCCAATTGATTTCAATTCTTCTTTTCAAAAAAGAACGGATCATTTTTCAGAGGAAAAAGAGGCGATGTCTCAACCGGATCGGGTGACCGAAGTGGAAGAAATCGATGAAGAATTGAAATCCGAACCCGCGGCGGTGCAGCCGGACGAAGCGAGACCCGTTGAAAACGAACCAGCGGAGGAGCTTCCGCCGTTTCTCCGGTCCGATAAGTTGCAGGATGAACTGCCCGAAACAACGATTCCGGATACAAAAAAGACGACACTTTTCGAAGAAGAATATATATTCCGAGAACCGCTTACGGAAGTAAAAAAAAAATCCGAACCGGAACTGATTCCGAATTCTGACGTTTCTCAGAGTCCGTCGACAAAGCGCCAAAGACAAAAATCCACAAGAGCCGCAAAAAAACCGAAAGCAGAAAAGAAGGCGAAAGCGAAAGGAGTTTTTTCTTGGAAAAAATTCTTTCTCGGATTGTTTTTCGGCATTCTGATTCCGATTCTGGTTGTGGCGATTTTGTTCTTTACTTATACCGGACGCAGCAAGGATACCGCGTATCGTTCCGGTTTGCGGAATGCGGTGGAAACGGCAAAAATCGCCGTTCAGCAAACAGAGCCGACTTTACAGCGAATTTCATGGGAAAAAGTGCTGGAATATCTGAAAGAAGCAGCCCTCTACGGAAATTCTCCCGCTGCCGAAGATTTG
>JALHEL010000128.1 GCA_022837205.1 Leptolinea sp. | reverse complement strand
AAACCCGATTACCGGTTAAAAGAGGGGGTGGAGGAAACCGTAAAATGGTATCGGGAGAAAGGATGGCTGTAAGGTTATGAATTTAAGAACAAATAACGTCCCAAAATTAACAAAACAACTTTTTTTTGTACCTTTGTGCAACAACGAGTAAAATAAACACGCAGAGACGGATAATGACAAGCCGGAACATAGCCATATTAAAAGAGTTGAAAACCCTGCTTTCGATGAGATTGAACGACAACCTTATTGATATCGTTCTTTTTGGCTCTCAACTGTCCGGAAAAAACAACCAAAATTCAGATTACGACATTCTTATATTGGTAAAAAACAATTTCGGATGGAAGTTTGAAAAAGAAATTTCGGACATTTGTTACGATATCGACTTAAAGTATGGTATTTTAACCGATACTCATGTTTTAAGTGAAACCGAGTTAGCATCGCTACGAGGGAGACAACCCATTTTTACAAATGCTGTCCAACGGGGATTGAGGGTATGATTGACGAAAGAGATATCAAGCGAATCCAATTACTTTTGCGTTTTTAACAGTTACATAAGATGAAGATTGCATTAATCGGATACGGAAAGATGGGGCACGAGATTGAAAAAACCGCCCGGCAGCGCGGCCACGAAATCGTTTGTACCATTGACATAAACGAGAACGATAAATTTGACTCTCCCGAATTCGTAAGCGCCGATGTAGCCATTGAATTTACGTCGCCCGAGAGTGCTTTGCAGAATTACCGCAAAGCTTTCGCAGCAAACGTTCCCGTAGTGTCCGGCACAACCGGGTGGCTGGAACATTTGAATGAAATAAAAGCGGCTTGTGAAAACGATGGGCAAACCTTCTTTTACGCTTCCAATTTCAGCTTGGGTGTAAATATCTTTTTTGCACTAAACAGTTATCTGGCAAAAATAATGAACCAATTCCCCGATTACGACGTGCGAATGGAAGAGACGCACCACATCCATAAACTGGATGCGCCCAGCGGGACAGCCATTACTCTTGCCGAAGGCATCTTAGGGAACCTGGACAGGAAAAAAGTATGGTCGCTCAATAAGTCCGATCATAAAAACGAACTGGAGATAACTGCATTTCGCAAAGGAGAAGTTCCCGGCATTCACACCGTCATCTATGAATCGGAAGCCGACAGTATACGCATCACCCACGATGCCAAAAGCCGAAAGGGATTTGCCCTCGGTGCCGTTTTGGCTGCCGAATTCACAAAAGGGAAAAAAGGCTTTCTGGGAATGGAAGATATGCTGAATTTGCATCCTTGAATCCTCTAAAAAGAAGATAGAGAACCTCAACCGATTAAACAACTGCAAAAAACATACAACGATGAATAAAATCAACACGCGCATCTCCGCTGCTCAACAGTATCAATGGATATGGTTTGGCGTATGGACACTTCTCACCATCCTTTTCTCCATTTGGGCGGAGAACCTGTGGATATTGCTGTTTATCCCGCTTTTTTTCGACATATACATCACTAAATTTGTATCGTGGTCGTGGTGGAAGAAATCCGAAAACAAAGCCGTCCGCAAAACCATGGAATGGGTGGATGCTATTCTGTTTGCCCTGATAGCGGTTTACTTTATCAATACTTTTTTCTTCCAGAACTACCAGATTCCCACGTCATCCCTGGAAAAATCGCTGCTTGTAGGTGATTTTCTGGCGGTCAGCAAAGTCAGCTACGGGCCTCGTGCGCCTATCACGCCCCTATCGTTTCCGCTGGCACAGCATACCATGCCGATAATCGGCGGAAAATCATACATCGATAAACCGCAGTGGAGATACCACCGGCTAAAAGGGTTTGGGGAGGTGAAACGAAACGATATTGTCGTTTTTAATTTTCCTGCCGGAGATACAGTGGCGTTGAATCAGCAGGGAGTTGATTTTTATACCCTTTCTAAGTACAATGCCAACGGAAGCGCGGGAATACGTTCCGACCGGAGAACCTACGGCGAAGTGGTTTTTCGTCCGGTTGACCGGCGCGAAAATTACGTGAAACGCTGTATCGGGCTTCCCGGTGAAACCATCAAGGTGCGCGACGACAGTGTTTATATCGATGGGAAACTCATCCCGAGCCCGAAATTATCGCAGTTAACTTATATGATTCATACCGACGGGACGATTATTTCGGAAAATATCTTTCAGGAACTGGGCATCAATAAAGACGACTACACGATGCCGAACAGTTACGGACAGGTTGCCGCCAAAATGCAGGATTTAACGGGTATCGACAGCCTGACTATGGCTAATTACGGATTAAAACAACGCAACGGCAACAACGGAAAAATCTATTACAATATTCCTCTGACCGAAGCGATGCTGACAAAACTGAAAGAAAAACCTTTCGTCTGGGAAGTGATAAAAGATGTGGAACAACCCGGGTCGAGTTATTATTATCCCCTAAACTACCCAACCAATTGGACTCGCGACGATTTCGGGCCGCTCTGGATTCCCGCAAAAGGGGCTACCATTACCTTCGATACCGATGTGGCCTTTAAAGCGGCGGCTTATGAACGCTGCATAAAAAATTACGAAGGAAATGATTTTGCTTTTCGTGACGGGAAAGTATATATAAACGGACAGCAGACAGATTCATACACCTTTAAGATGGATTACTACTTCATGATGGGGGATAACCGCCACAATTCCGCCGACTCCCGCGTTTGGGGATTTGTTCCCGAAGACCACATCGTGGGGCAGCCGATGCTGATATGGCTCTCCCTGGAAAAAGACAAAGGTTGGCTGAACGGAAAAATCAGGTGGAACAGGTTGTTCAGGAGTGCGAAAAAATGAACCAGACCGGTAGCTGTTTGCTTTCCTCTTTCTACCTGGCTCCCATCGAATACTATTCGGTTCTTTTTCGCGCCCAAAACGCCGTTATCGAAATTCACGAAAACTACCAAAAGCAATCGTACCGGAACCGGTGCAACATTGTAGGTGCCAACGGCTCGACCCCACTGAGCATTCCCATCGAAAAACCTGCTTCGGCAAAGTGCCGGATGAAAGAGATCCGCATTGCCGATCACGGCAACTGGCGGCACCTGCACTGGAATGCTATCCTGTCGGCATACAATTCCACTCCGTTTTTTGAGTATTACGCCGATGAACTGCAACCGTTCTACGAAAAGGAATTTCCTTTTCTTGTCGATTTTAACCTTCAGCTTCATGAACTCGTCTGCGGTTGGTTGCAGATAGAAACGCCTACCAGGCTTTCATCGGAATACATTGTCGAAATACCGGAAGGGACTTCCGACCATCGGGAAACGATCCACCCGAAACGTCCGTCCGATTTTACGACTAAACCCTATTACCAGGTTTTCCACGAGAAGCTGGGATTCATTCAAAATGTAAGTATCATCGACCTGGTGTTTAATATGGGCAACGAAGCAAGGTTGTGGTTGTGAATAATCCCCAAATCTTATTTTTTTCTTACCTTTGTAACCTCAACATCTAAATTATGAACAGAAGAACAAGAGTACGTTTCGCCCCCAGCCCGACGGGGCCACTTCACATCGGCGGAGTACGCACGGCATTATACAACTACCTGTTTTCCAAACAACAAGGCGGCGATTTTATCCTACGGATTGAAGATACCGACTCCACCCGGTTTGTTCCCGGAGCGGAAGAATATATCCAGGAGGCATTCGATTGGTTAGGATTGCCCTACGACGAAAGCCCCTCCAAAGGAGGAAAGTTCGGTCCGTACCGGCAGTCGGAGCGAAAAGATATTTACAAAAAGTACGTCGGGCAGTTATTGGAAAACAGATCGGCGTACATGGCCTTCGACACCCCCGAAGAGTTGGACGCCAAGCGCAACGAAGTACCCAATTTTCAATACGATGCCACCACGCGACTTCAGATGCGGAATTCGCTGACGCTGCCCGCCGAAGAGGTGGAAGAACTGATCGGTAACGGAACGCAATATGTGGTGCGTATAAAAATTGAACCCCATATCGATATCACCGTGAACGATTTGATTCGGGGAGAAGTGGTGATCAATTCCTCTGTTCTCGACGACAAAGTGATTTACAAATCGGCCGACGAGCTGCCCACGTACCACTTGGCCAACGTGGTGGACGACCACCTTATGGAGATCACGCACGTTATCCGCGGGGAAGAATGGCTGCCTTCGGCACCCCTGCACGTGTGGCTTTACAGAAGTTTCGGCTGGGAGGACACCATGCCGCGATTCGTCCACTTACCGCTCCTGCTCAAACCCGAAGGCAACGGGAAACTGAGCAAACGCGACGGCGACCGCTTAGGATTTCCTGTTTTTCCGCTGGAATGGAAAGACCGGCAATCGGGTGAGGTATCGTCGGGATACCGCGAAAGCGGATATTTGCCACAGGCAGTGGTAAACTTTTTGGCTTTGCTGGGATGGAATCCGGGAACGGAGCAGGAGATTTTCTCCCTCGATGAACTGGTAAACGACTTTTCGTTTGACCGTTGCAGCAAAAGCGGTGCAAAATTTGATTTTGAAAAAGCCAAATGGTTCAATCACAAATACATTCAGGAAACGCCCAACGATACCCTTGCAGAGATGTTCAAACCTGTTCTTGCAGAGAAAAATATTTCCTGCGAACAAGAATATGCCGCAAAAGTGATCGGACTGGTAAAAGAACGCGTCAATTTTGTGAAAGAGCTGTGGGAGCAGGCGTCATTTTTCTTTATCGCCCCGACTTCATACGACGAAAAAGCAGTAAAGAAACGCTGGAAAAAAGAGACTCCCGCACAACTTGCCGAACTAATCAAGGTGTTGCAGGAGATCAACGATTTTTCTTCCGAGAATCAGGAGAAAACGGTAATGCAATGGATTGAGGTAAACAATTATCCCCTCGGAAACGTCATGAATGCTTTCCGGTTGGCTGTGGTTGGTGAAAGCAAAGGGCCGCACATGTTCGATATCTCGGCCCTCATCGGGAAGCAGGAAACTATAGGCCGATTAAGAAAGGCCATACAGGAGATTCCTGTTGCGGAAAGTGATTAAATAACAAATAAAACTATGCGAATTTATGAACCGGAAGTCAAAAAGAAAATTCAGACTAAGAACCCGTTTTTTTGTACCTGCTGTTTTCATACTGGCAATTGCACTTGTCACCTTGTTATTTCCCCGGCAAGGAGATTTCAAGTATTCGTTCAGCGAAGGAAGGCCCTGGCAGTACGGACTTTTGACTGCTCCGTTCGATTTTCCTATTTATAAACCTGCAGATCAGCTGAAAGCCGAACAAGACAGTATCCTGCGTTTTTACGAACCGTATTACACCATTGATGAAAATATTGAAAAAAACGCGATGGCCGAATTCGATGCCGATGTTAACCTGAACACGAAACTAAAAAGCCTGCCTCCTGCTTATATTCTCTATTTGAGAAACAGTTTGCTGAAGATATATCAGTCGGGTATTATGCGTTCGGAAGATTATGACAAGGTTTTCATTTCCGAAACGCAATCCATGCGATTAAGGAAGGGGAATTTAGCCGAATCAAAAGGCGTGGAAACGTTCAACACCATTAAATCGGCCTATGAGCAACTTCTCCATAATACCCCCAA
>JALHEL010000127.1:5584-6046 GCA_022837205.1 Leptolinea sp. | reverse complement strand
GAAAACGAATATCAGGTCAACGGACAGCGTGTCCGATTGAAAGATATCAACGAGCTGTTAGGTCAATCCGGTTTATCGGAAAGAACTTACACCATTATCGGGCAAGGGTTAATCGATTCCGCCCTATCTCTCAAGCCGGATGACCGACGTCGCTTCTTTGAAGAAGCAGCCGGAATCGGCTTGTTCAGAAGTCGTCGTGAGGAAGCGATCAATCGCCTTGAAATTACCCAACACAATTTGGAACGTATTAATGACATTTTGGGAGAACTCGAACCTCGCCTGAAAAGTTTACAACGCCAATCCAAGCGAGCCGCGGAATATGAACAACTGAAGAAAGATCTGACCGTTCTGCTGAAAGATTGGTACGGTTACCATTGGCATAAAACCCAACAATCGCTGGTTGAAGCCATGGAACTCTGCGAATCACAGGAAGCCAAAACCAAGCAAATCCAACAAGAGTAT
>JALHEL010000127.1:0-5567 GCA_022837205.1 Leptolinea sp. | reverse complement strand
ATATTGCCGCGGTTCAGGAAGAAATTCGCGGAAAGCGTATTCTTTTGGGAGAGCTGCATGATCAGCTCTCAAAGTATCATCACGCGATGGACGAAAGCAGCCGTGAATCCTCCGTTCTGGATGAACGGCTGAACGCAGCCCGCCGTCAGATTGCCGCTTATCGGGAAGAATCGGAATTGATCGAAGCGGAAATCACATTGCTGATCGAACGACGTGAAAAAGTGATTGCCGAATCGGCGGAATTGAAAAAAGCCGGTGCGATTGCATTTGAACAGAAAACGCAACTGGAAGCAGAACTGGCCGCAAAACAAAAAGAATTATCGGCTTTGCAGAATAAACGGAATGAAAGTCGTTCTTTGTTGACAAAAACCGAAACAACGTTGATTCAATTGAAAGCACGGCGGGATGAGACACAAAATCGTTTGGACGCTTTGGCGGAATCCTATTCCGCTCTGCAAACCGCTTTGGTTGAAAGCGAGACGATTTTGGCGGAACTGCAAAAAAAACAAACCGAAATCCAAAACGATCTGAAGGCAATCGAATCGGACAGCTTGAAATCCGAACAGGAGCAAAATGAAATTCGAAACAAGCTGCGAGATCTCGAAGAAAAAAAAGCCGGGCTTTCGGACAAGCTCAATCAAAATCAGGCGCAATTGACGCGATATAAAACTCAGTATGAAGTTTTAAATCAAGCCGAAAAGAACCTGACCGGACTGAACCAAGGCGCTCAATTTCTGCTGAAAAATATCGGCAAAGTAATCGATGAGAAAGAATTTCGATCGCTGGGCAGTTGTTTTATCTTCCCGAAAGAAGTCGAGATCGCTGCGGCTGCGGTCCTCGGTGAGTATCTTGACGCAATTCTTCTGAATCGAGACAAGTGGGAAAAAGCCGCGGATTTGCTTTCAAGCGGAAATAATGGCAGAGCCGTCTTTATCTGCGAAAAAGATAATGTAAAAGATACGGCACCTGTTTCCGATTCGAAAATCACCGCACAGAAATCGCTCGCCGATTTGGCAATCTGTGACCCCGAGTATAAAACGCTGGCTGAACGACTTTTCCGTAAAGCTTATTTGGCGGATTCTTTTAAGCAGGCGTCAGAATTACAACCTTTGTTACAAGCCGGCGAATCATTGGTGACTCCGGAAGGGGACTTGTTTCGGGCGAACGGGAGCATGGCAACCGGTAAAGAGCCGAAATATCAACTGATTTCCAGAAAAAGGGAAATGAAAGAACTCCGAGAGTTGATCGAAGATCGGGCGGAGGCCATTCAGACTGTTCGAGATGAGCTTAACGAAATAAATCAAAACATCCAAACGGTGCAAAAGCAAGCCGAACTTACCGCTGAGCGGCATCGGAATCAGAGCCGAGAACTGGAAGCGCTGCGAAAAAGTTTTAATCAAGCCGTCATCGAAACGCAAAAGCGGGAACAATTGATCGCATTCCAAAAACAAAGAATTCAGGAAAATGAGCAGCAAAGCCTCACTCTGAAAGCAAAAAAAGAAAGCGACGATGCGAAAATCAGCGAACTCGAGGCTGAATTGAGCGGCTTACGCGAGACGGTGAAAAAGCTTTCGGATGCCGTTCATCAAATTCAGCTGGATGACTTGCAACAACAGGTTCATCATCGGACGTTGGAATGGACCGTAAATGAAAAATCCATCCATGAAGCGGAGACGCAAATTGCCGAATTGACCGCTCAAATCGAAAAAAATCAACAAAGATCCGCGCAAAACCTTGAAAAAAAGACAGCATTGGAACAACAGATCCTTTCGGTGCAGGAACAGATCGAATCTTTGAAGAGTAACAATACGCTTTCCGGAATGAACGCAGCGGAAATCGAAGCGAAAATAGCTCCCGAAGAAAATGCGCTTAAAAGCCTGCAGCAACGTTTGGAGACACTTCAATCCGAATTGCAAATCAAACAAGCCAAAACTTCTGCGGCGGAAAAGCAATTATTGCAGCAGCAAATGGAAGTGACCCGTTTAAATGATCAACTCGATACTTTAAAACAACGGATCGAGGATGACTTCGGTTTGGTTGCTTTCGATTATAAAGAAAAAGTAGCGGGACAAACACCGCTTCCGCTGGGTGATATGGTCTCGGAGTTGCCGAAAGTCGAAGAGCTTCCGGAGAATATCAAGGATCAGATCTCCCGACAAAAGGGATTAATCAACCGCATCGGAGCGATTAACCCCGATGCGATCGAGGAATATGAATCCGTCAATGAACGATACAATTTTTTACTGACCCAATCCAACGACTTAAAATCGGCGGATCGGGATTTGCGGGAAGTCATCGGGGAATTGGATGAGATGATGAAAAACGCATTTCAAGAGACTTTCGAAAAAGTGCAGGCGGAATTCAAAAATATGTTCACGCGTTTATTCGGCGGCGGAGAAGCCCGCCTGGTTTTGACAGACCCCGATAACATCAACCAATCCGGTATCGAAATCGAAGCGAAATTACCGGGCAGACGAGAGCAGGAACTTTCGTTGCTTTCCGGCGGAGAAAGGAGCCTGACGTCGGTTGCGTTGGTTTTTGCTTTGCTGAGAGTCAGCCCTACCCCGTTCTGTGTCCTCGATGAAGTTGACGCGGCGTTGGATGAATCCAATGTCGGCAGATTCTGCGAACTGCTCAAAGATTTGAGTCGTGAAACACAATTTATCGTTATCACACATAATCGGAATACCGTCGAAACAGCCGATGTCATTTACGGCATCACGATGGGAAAAGAATCTTCCAGCCAAGTGGTCAGTTTGCGGTTGGATGAGATTAATAAAGATTATTTGATCTGAACGGATTAACTTTCCGGGCGGTTGCTGTCGGATTCCTGATCCCGTTGGAGCGTACGGATCCCGTTCCGAACCTGATTAATCGTCCGATCCATTTCCAACTCCAGGCGTTTCAAAGTATCCAGAGCATATTTGTCGGCTTCCCGTTTGATCACTTCGGCTTCGGTATAAGCCTGTGAAATAATTTGATCTGCCCGTTTCTTGGCTTCCGCCGTAATTTCGCTGCTGGAGGTCAGTTGTTCTCTTTTTTCCTTGGCAATTTCGATGGTTCGATCATGCTCTTCTTTCGCCTGGGCTAAAATTCGATCCCTTTGCGCTAAGATTTGTTGGCTTCTTTTAATTTCATCCGGAATGGAAATCCGCATTTGATCGATTATATCCAGCATGCGATCTTCATCAACGATGACATTGTGGGTCATTGGAATCGAGCGTCCCTGACTGAATAATTCTTCCAGCTTGTCAACAAGATTCAGAATGTCCATACTTCCTCCGATTCCTCTTTTGACCGATTGATCATAATAAATTATTATGCCATGAATGAATTCACTTTACAACATTTTAAACATAGATTCGTTTAATAATCTTATCAGACGATTCTTTCGATCTTCGATATTATATGATCTCGTCTTTTTTAGACGCGAACTTTTCTTTCAGACGCTTTGCCACAAAATCAGGAACCATTGATGAGACATCCCCGTCCAGTTCGGCGATTTCTTTCACGGTTGTCGAGGAGACAAAAGTATGTTGGTGAGCCGTGATGAGAGAAATCGTCTCGATGGTCGGATCCAGCTCCTGATTGGTCAACGCCATGCGAAATTCATTGTCAAAATCCGAAAAAACGCGTAATCCGCGCACCATCACTTGCGCATTGATTTGTTTGGCAAAGCCGATCGTCAATCCCCTGTAACTGACCACTTCAACGTTGGGCAGATTCGCCATCGCTTGCCGCAGCATTTCCAAGCGTTCCTCTGTAGAAAAAAACAGATTTTTACTGGGGGTTTCATAAACCGCAACCACCAGACTATCAAAAATCCGAGAAGCGCGCGCAGCGATATCGATATGCCCATAATGGACCGGATCAAAACTTCCCGGGAAAATTGCCCGAATTTTCATTAACTGAGTTCTCCTATATGAATCGTGTTGAGTTTTTCGAGTTGTTCTTTTAATAATTTATTTTCTTCCGAAGACAGTTCAGGATCGGCCTCAAACACTTTCAAAGCTTCGTTCCTGGCCGATTCGATTAATTTCAAATCCGTAAAAGATGCCAATTTGAAATCCATGAATCCCGATTGACGACTTCCCAAAAAGTCACCCGGACCGCGTTGATTCAAGTCCAATTCAGCCAATTTAAACCCGTCGTTCGTTTGGGTCATAGCGAGCAAGCGTTCGTTTTCGATGGCGTCGTCATTTTCGGCAATCAGAAAACAGTAGGATTGCTCATTTCCCCGACCTACCCGACCGCGGAATTGATGCAATTGTGCCAAACCGAAGCGATTTGCCCCTTCGATTACAATGGTCGTCGCATTGGGGATATCCACTCCGACTTCGATTACCGAAGTCGAAACCAAAATATCGTATTCTTTATTTTTGAATGCCTCGAGAATGGCGTCTTTTTCTTCGCCTTTCATCCGGCCGTGCAACAACGCGACCCGTTGTTCCGGAAAGACTTCTTTATCGAGAAATTCGCTGGCTTCCACAGCGGATTTTCCTTCCTTCTGTTCGTCGTCACCGCTTTCGACTAACGGGTAAATAATAAAAGCCTGATGTCCGTTTTTGACTTCTTTGATCACATGCCGATAAACACGTTCCCGTCCCAACGGATTGACCACGAACGTTTTGACCGGTAATCTTCCCTGGGGCATTTCATCGATGACGGATAAATCCAGATCGCCGTAAACCGTCAATGCGAGCGATCGGGGAATGGGCGTCGCGGTCATCACCGCCAAATGAGGGTTTCTGCCTTTCGAACGAAGTGTCGCACGCTGTTCGACGCCGAAGCGATGTTGTTCGTCGACAACGATAAAATCCAAGTTCTTGAATTGAACCGGATCTTCCAATAAAGCATGCGTTCCGATGACGATTGCGATCTCTCCGGAAGCTGATTTCTCGTAAATTTCCTTCTTTTCCGATTCCGGAGTCGAGCCGGTTAATAGGGCAATTCGGTTCGGATCGATATTCAGATCACCGGAATTTTCGCGAATCTTCTCGATGATGTCCCGAAAAGAACGGAAATGTTGTTCCGCCAAGATTCCGGTCGGTGCCATCAAAACAGACTGTCCGCCGGCATCGGAAATAATCAAAGCAGCTAAACAGGCGACAATTGTTTTACCAGATCCGACATCTCCCTGAATCAACCGATTCATCGGTTTGCCCGAATCGATATCTCCGCGAATTTCATTTAGGACTCTTCGCTGAGCAGCCGTCAGTTCATAAGGCAAACTCTTTATCCAGCAATCCATTCGCTCATCGGAAATCCGATAGCGGTTTGCGGTAGCCGAAGTCCGGTTTCTCTTATGTCGCAATACATCCAACTGTACGAGGAAGAGTTCATCAAAAGCCAATCGTCTACGCGCCGCCTCCAGTAACTCTGCCGAATCCGGAAAATGGATTTCTTCAATTGCTTTTGAGAGCGGCATCAGATCGGCTGATTCCGATACCGTTTCCGGTAAAAATTCCGGAATCAGATTTGCCCAATGGCGAACGGTATTAAATATCATCCGGCGCAGATAATTCTGCTTCAGGTTGGAATTCACCGGATAAACCGGCACAATCCGG
>JALHEL010000126.1 GCA_022837205.1 Leptolinea sp. | reverse complement strand
CCTCGATCTTCGCAATATTTTCGGTATGCGTCTGCGTCCATTAAATGAGAAGTATCAAACCCTGTATCGCTGCTTAATTTGATCAGCCAGGCTTCTCCGAAAGGATCCCGATTCAGCAGCTCGGGTGAATCGATTACCTTATTATTAATCTCCGTAACGGTGCCTGCGACGGGAGTGTAGATATCCGATGCGGCTTTGACGGATTCAATGGTTCCGATATTGTCTTCCGCCGCAAGTGAATCCCCGGCGGAAACGCTGATTTCGACAAATACAATGTCTGAAAGCGAATCCTGCGCATAATCCGAAATTCCGATTGTGGCTTTATTTCCTTCGACCGAAACCCATTCGTCATTCTTTGAATAAAAATAATTTGGATGAATGTTCATTGATTTCCCTCCGCTTATTCATTTTTCTTTATTATAAGTGGATTCGATTAATATTTATAGCGATTTCGCAGAGCTAAACGAATTAAGGAAGACATCGTCATTCCTTTTGGGTATAATAATGGAAGGAGAGGATTGTCGAAAGGAGGAATATATGTCCATTAAACTCTTGGATAACAGTCTGGAATTGGAAATTTTCCTCGATAAAGAAGATTCGGAATTTGAGGACAATATTTGCCTGAGATTTACAGAGGACTGCCCGGAAGATGAGAAAGTTTTTTACGGCGGTGAAACGAATATCTATATTACGCGCGATCAAGCGTTGCAAATCGTTAAAGCGTTGGGCGCTGTTCTGGAAGAAGCAAATGAATCAAATTGATTTCGAAAAAAAGCCCGGTATCTTCATGAAAACTACCGGGTCTTTTTTATTTTCAGTGCTTTTCTTTTCGATTCAAATATGATTGAAAAACAGATGTATCGATCAACTGACGGCCCTCGTCCGTTACCAGTAATCCAAAGATTCTTTCAACGGCATGTGCAAGCGTATTGTTTAACTGTCCCCGCTCCGGCGGAAAATCCGCTGTTCGAATTCCGGAACCGGCAAGTTTTTCCAAACAACCGGGACGGCACCAAAACATGGATCCGGCGGGATATTCGAAATAATAATCATGTAGCGGGATATTCAACAGGCCGGCAAGGGTCTCCAAATTCTTCCGATTGGTAAAAGTATCGATGTCGATCCCGCCGGTAAGAAATCCCTTCGGAACGACCATATCGATTTCGATGTTTTGCCGGAACAGTTGTAAAATTTCGTTCACGCGCTGTTCGGAACCGATCAATTCAGAGAAAAGGGATTGTCTTCGATTTTCACCCGTGGAAAGATGAGTCGATCTCTTTGAATGGAGCTTACAGAGAAATTGATAGTCTAACGGGAAGATTGCCCGAAAAATCTCCAAAAACGGAGCGATATCCCGTCCGCGATTGGGAGCGATATAAATATGGGCGTTCGGAAAATATTTTTGAATTTCCGAGCGAAAATTCTTTTGTTCTTTCGGTAAAGAGATAAAAAGATCGAAGGGTTCGGGAATATCGGATAGCAGTTCCGCTATTTCCGGCCAAAGGCCGACATAAAAAAGGTGAAGGACGACAGCGATCTCGGAATTTTTTTCAATTTTCTCACCGAATAACCTTATTTGCAGCTCTTCCGGTGACACTGGGGAAGAACTTGTCGGACCGGGGCGGAATATATCTGAATGATTCAAACCGACAATCTTGGCAGTAGCAGTCAAAAAATTGCGTATTATCGGGAGAAAATGAACTTCGGAATTTGAGAAAATTGCTTTGACCTGGCGACAATAACAAATGAATTTCCAACCTTTGCTTGATGCGATGTCGGAAAGCTGAAAGGCAGCTTGTGACAGCATGCGTCGGTTTCTTACTCCTTCATCGAAAAAGGCGCTTAGTTGACTGCGTTCCGAGCTGAGGGATTCATCGAATGTCATTTTTTTGCCTCCGACCTATTTGTTCTTGATCCTGCCATTCCGTCGTTTGTTTATGTGCGATTCGCGTATGGTTCATTTTTTATCGACTCATCCGGAAAAATCTCCGAAATCATTTTCCGAAAAATAATATCCTGTGAATACCTCTCCGTAACGGTCTGTTTGCCGGCTTTGCCGATTTTTTTTCTGAGGTCTGCGTCCCCTATCAAACGACTGAGTTTGGCTTCCCATTCGGCTGCTGTTTCGGCAAGAAAACCGTTTTGACCTTCCCGAACAATATAGAACGACTCACCGACCGGACTGGCAACCACCGGTAGTTCTCCGGCCATATAAATCAACATTTTCATGGCACATTTTCCCCGTTCCGCCGGGGTGTCAAATAGCGGCATGATGCCGATATCCATTTTTTTGACAATTTCCGGAATATCGTCATCCGAATATTCCGGAATTTCAAGTATATGCAGTTTTTCGATTTTGCTCAGAGGAATCGGCTGATTTTTTGATCCGGCGATCAATAACTCAAAATCGATGCCGGAAGCAAGCATATTCTTTAACGGGTCGACTACAATTTCCAGTTGATTCAGGGTTGAAGGGCTTCCGATCCAACCGATCCGGATCGGAAAATGGGGTTCCTGGTTGTCTTCGACGGAATATTTTTCAATCGGTATACTGCTGGGCAATAAAATCGTCGAAGGATTGATCGCTTTCGCAAAGTCATAAAGCGCATGGCTTCCGGCGAATACTTTCCAAGCATATTGGATCATCCCGCGGGTTTTTGATTCATGCTTCACATAGAGGGCGTCATCATAATCAAAAATAATTTTTGAATTTTGTTTCGCCAAGTATCGCATCGCCCGGGGAGGTAAGAGTACAGACTGAAAGAAAATCACATCGTAACGGGATTGTCTTCTCAAGATCCGCAAGACCTGAACCCAATAATATGGTAATCCGAGCCCGTGGATCAGCGATCGAAAGATCAAATCGGTTATTTTTTGTTTTCCGAAGACCGATCGATCCAATCGTTCGAGCCAACGTTGTACGGCCGCGGCATTAATCTCCATCCAATCATAGGAAACACCCGCCTCCGAAAGAGACGGAAAAAACCGTTTTGCTCGGACAATGCCGCTTGAAAAATAAGGTGTACAGTTCCCGACGAAAAGGATGTTCAAAAGATTTCCCCGCGGTTGATCAATCAGATTTGAATTTGATTATAACGTGAGATATTAATTCAAATCAAAACAAGAAAAATGCGAAAAAATCTGATGGTATTCTGGCAGCGGAAAAAGCTGCGAGTCTGATTTCGGATCGGGATTGCTCTGAAAAAAGGGTATAGATTTCATATTTGTCTGAAGAATGTTCAGCCTTGATTTTGTTTGGTAAGAATTCGATAGGAGAAATTGATTCGTCATGCCGAATAGAACCGGTTCTTTTCTTATTTTAAAGAAGGAATCAGATATCGTTCGAAGCACAATATTTAAAGTCGCTCTTGCAATTTGAATTTATATATAGGATAATAGACATAAAGTGTCTATTATCCTATATGAAAAAATCTATTCTCTCCTCATTGGATTTCTTGCCATACTTCACTATCGAAGCGATTAAACAACTTTTGGAAGATGAATCTGTCGCTGATAGTACCATTTTGACAGCAGTATATCGTTGGGTGAAAGCGAAGAAAATTATCCGGTTGAAAAAAGGCGTCTATATGAGCTCCCGTTTCTATGAACTTCACCATAGTGATGCCGAGTTTTCGTCGATGGTTAGCGCGATTTTACTTCCTCAATCCTATCTTTCCCTCGAATACATTCTGCAACGTCAAGGGAATCTGACTGAGATAACTTATCCGGTTACATCGATTACCATAAAACAAACCAGAATGTTTGAAAATCAATTAGGAACATTTACTTATCGTAATATTAAAGCTGATTTATTTATTGGCTTTAATATTTCCGAATATCAAGGAATACCGATTTCTAAGGCTACGCCAGCAAAAGCACTTTTTGATTATTTTTATTTGCGTTTTTGGCGGGAAAGTGACGATCCAGTTGAAGAGTTGCGCTTGAATTTGGAAGATTTCACTCAAAATGACTGGGCTGAATTTGCCTCGTTTATAGAAATCAGCAAAAGCAGGAAGATGGATCGAATTTATAAAAATTTAAGGAGAAATCAATGGCTACACTGATTCATCTGATGCAGAATGATCTTTCGCAAAAAAGCATTTTGCTTCCGAACGAAACAAAAAGAATCATTCTTAAAAATTATCTGCAAATATATGCTCTGGATTTTTTATATAATCATCCTCTTTATCATAAACTCAATTTCTATGGAGGTACTTGCCTTCATTTGGTTTATGACTTGAACAGATTATCAGAAGATATTGATTTGGATAACAGTAATCAAGTCGATTTGGTCAGTCTTGAAAACGATTTACTCACATTTTTTCATTCCGAATTCGGAGATACCAAAGTGAGCGCAAAGACTCAAACCGGTGAATGGAATGTTAGACGCATTACTTTAAAATTTTCAATCCTATATGAACTTGGGTTGACCCAATTTACGAATGAACCCCTTCATTTGAAAATTGAGATTAGTCCTCATAAACAAGTCTCGGTAATTCGGAAGACTCCTGTTCTGCTCATCGGAAAAAGTTTTGTCGTAGCACATTTTTCTTTGGAAACGATGATGGCCGGAAAAATGATCGCATGCCTGGAGCGAAATTTTCAGAAAGGAAAAGGAGCAATGATTAAAGGACGCGATTTTTATGATTTATTGTGGTTTATGCAACAAAGAGTCCAACCTTTGGAAGAAAAACTGGCTAAAGACGGTAATCAATCCTACACGATTCAGTCTGCTATGAAAATGTTGAAGGAAAAAGTCGAAACAATCCGATTATCCGATTTGGCTGAGGACTTGTTGCCATTATTTGAGCAGCGATCTTTTATCGAAGCTTGGTTGGAGGGATTCAAAGAAAATTTTTTTGAATATCTGAAGAATTATCAATAACTATTTTAAATGAGAAGAAATTAATGGCTCTAATCGGATTAGTTTTATTTTTAAAATATTTTACAATCGAATCACTTTTCCATATTTTTTTTCCATAGCGTCATTATAGATACTTTTTAAATTGCAAGGATAGACATTTCCGAATTCTATTTTCAAATTTTCAGATTTCCTTATCGAGATTGTAAATATTCTCATAGAGAGTCAGACGCGAAACTGTTTTTGCAACGGGTGCGGTCCATGATAAACTTAGCGTAGCAAATGATCAACCATCTATGAGGGCATATGTCTGATTCTGCTGCGACTGCTGTCGCACATCCGAATATCGCGTTTATTAAATATTGGGGAAATCGGGATGATTCCTTGCGTTTGCCGGCAAACGGATCGATTTCCATGAACCTTGGAGCGTTGGAAACGCGGACAACCGTCGCTTTCTCTTCCGCATACCGTTCTGATCGGATTTCTGTGAATGGCTCCTTATCGGAAGGGGAAGCGTTGATTCGGGTTGTCCATTTTATGGATCGCATTCGGAGCCTGGCTGGGGAAAAACGCTTTGCGGAAATTGAGAGCCAAAATAATTTTCCGATCGGCGCGGGCATCGCTTCTTCAGCCGCTGCGTTTGCAGCCCTGGCTTTAGCCGGAAGTACCGCTGCCGGACTGCATCTCAACGAGGCGGAACTTTCCCGTTTAGCACGGTTGGGCTCCGGATCAGCCTGTCGTTCGATCCCCACCGGTTTCTGTGAATGGCTGGCTGGTGATTCCGA
>JALHEL010000125.1 GCA_022837205.1 Leptolinea sp. | reverse complement strand
AATCCATCCGACATTAACGGTATTCCAAAGAAAAAAGAAAAAGCCGGGGATGATCATGAGATAGTGACAGAATTCCGAACGACAACTTTCAAGGATCCAGGTACGCAGATTTTCCGTCGAATAATCTCCGATATGCTTCACTTCATAGGCATCTTCATAAAGCGCAGCGCCGGAAGGCAGATGGTCTTTCCAAGTTTTTACTCGAAAATATTTCTCATAAAACATGCCGTCTTTTTCCCATTTTCTTGTGCGGAAAAGCCAAGATTCAGGATTAAAAACATTTACGGGGATACGAGATGTCCAATAACCTATCGAAAGATGAATAATTACCCAAATAACAATATCAAGAAGAATCGTCTCGGTCTGGGTTAGAAATATCTGTCTCATACTTAAATTAATCTTAACACGACATTTTGATTCTTTCAATTATTTCATTGAATGAACGTGCCATATTCTTTCGAAAAGTGCCCAAATTAATTTTTCGGTTAATGGAATCGGATGATCCTTTCTCGAAAAGAGAGCGCCAGATATTTAGAAATCCGGCTCAATTGCAGGCAGCATTTTGATCTTATATCGAAAAGATAATCTCAAAAGTGACCATCAAGAAATGTATTCTATTTTTTTCTTCTGCAATGAAAACGCAGAAGAGGGAAAACCGGCCAGTAACTCAATTTCAATTTTATTAACGCCGGGGAAGGTATTCAAGATTGATTCACTGATTTTGATTTTTAATTCCTCTTTATTTTGCTCATCAGAATATATTTTCAAATAAAGGGTTCCTTTTTTTGCCGTGGCGTCAAATCCATTTATTTCCGGAATTTGAAAAAGAATATCATCCAATTCGGCGATCGTACAAAGACTATCCTCGTTTTGCATCCTTTTTGAAATCCATTTATAAGTACTCAGAACAGTACCGCATGGGCATTCTCCCGGGATAATTTGGCTGATATCCTTGGTCCGATAGCGTATCAAAGGCATTCCATGACGGGTCAATGTACTGAACACTACTTCACCGGGCTCACCTTCAGCAACAGGATTTCCGTCTTTATCGATCAGCTCGAAATAAAGATCCGCTTCCCGCAGATGGTAACCGCGCTTCAGATAACAATCCACTCCCACCCCGAGACCCGCTTCTGTCATGCCGTAATGTTCCAAAACGTCACAATTCCAAGCGGACTCGATCGATTTTTTCAAGATCGGAGACGCATAATCCGTGGATAAAAGTAAGGCTTGAATTGGGCAACTCCCTCTATTGGATGATTTCCAAGATTGAACCAATGTATAAACTTGCTTGGGCGCGCCAACCAATGCGTCCAATTTTTCCGAAGCGATTAAATCATTGATTGGATCCGGATTGTTGAAAGGTCCTATTGAATAAGGTTGAGCACCGATTTTTCTGATTGCCCGACTTAACAGATCACCTACGCTTCCCGCCGGATGACAGGGGAGTAAAACTAAAACTTTTGAATGTGAAGAAATTAAAGTCGACATTCCATAGGCAAAAAAATCAACCGTCAATTGTTGATCATCTTTGGTGAAATAAATTCGTTTCGCGGTACCGGTTGTACCTGAAGTGTTCAATGTCACAATTCGTTCTATTTGACTTTGAGAAGTACAAACCATGCGGTGTCCTTTTTCCGAAATGTCATCCGAAGTCGTAAACGGAAGCTGTTGTAATTCTTCAAGACTTCTTAATGGAATCGAATTCGAAAAATCAGCCAGTTTCTCCTTGTAAAAGGGACTATGATTCATACAGAACGCCAAAGTGTCATTCAGTCGATCTAACTGCCATTTTTTTAACTTTTCGAGCGTCAAGGAGTGGTCCGGAATGCCGAGTTTTCGTTCAATTTCCAGTTGAACGGGAGTGATCATCTTCGGAACATGGATAGGCTCCGTCATTTGCGGTAAAGTGCCTCTCCGTCTCGATTGCTGAGGTTATAAGCGCAGAAAGGAATAAGGCGGCTATCCGGTGAAACGATCATAATATAGCAACGCTTCAGACGTTCCAAGTCAAGATTCCACGCATCTTGAAAAGCCATCGCTGAAATTGTGAAATGATTTTTTTGCCGGTTTTCTAAGAAAGAATCCCAGTCGGAGACGATTTTGTAATCGGATTGCTTTCCCTCTTTAGGATTCCGAAGTGTCCAAGTTTTGGCGACGAAATTTTGAGCTTTTTGACTTGAATTTTGTCGGTCTCCCGAAAGACTGCAGCAACCGCTTGAAATTTCATCCGGATTAAACTTTGACAGAGGTATCAAAGAGCCGTCTTCCGTATGCAAAAAATTGGCTTGAAATCCGCATTTCGGATGTTGACCGCTGCACGGTTTAAAATTTTCGATATGAATCAATCCATTCGTCTGCTCTTCGATTTTCCGCATGAGTTCGGGGAGTGTGATCCGGTCTGCGTTTTCGGGCGTTTTTTCATACCTTCCCATATAACTGATCGGTTGAAAATGCACACATCGAACGATAGGGAGATTGGAAACGGCTAAGCGGATAATCTCTCCCAAATTCTCATCATTGACTCCCGGTATTACCGTAGGGACCAGAACGAGACCGATTCCGACTTCTTTACATCGTTCCATTACTTTTAATTTTGTTTGGTATAAACCCTCTCCGCGGATTTTACGATAGATCGTATCCTCAGTCCCGTCAAACTGCAAATATACGACAGACAATCCTGCTTCCGATAATGATTCCAAATAACCTTTTTCCTGTGCGATACGGATTCCGTTCGTATTCAGCTGAAAAAAGCCGAATCCCATTTCTTTACCCATACGAATAATTTCCGGTAAATCGTCGCGAACTGTAGGTTCTCCGCCGGAAAGTTGGATATTGAACGGACCTCCCGCTGCAAGAAGCATTTGAAACCACCCGTGTATTGTCTCCAAAGACGGATCAAGATCCGAATATTCATCCGAGGAAGCATAACAAACCGGGCATCCCAGGTTGCAGCGTCTGGTCACTTCTAACAATACACAACATGGCCTTTGTCGATGATCCGAACAGAGCCCGCAATCATAGGGACATCCCCGAATGATCGAAGTGGATGGGTGTTCGGTTGGATAAGGGGTACTGCGCATCGTCCATGATTCGAAATCCGGATTATCCCGCCAAACGATTGTCGAAAAATGTCCATGACTCGGACAATCTTTATCCAAATAAACATGACCATCCGGATGAACGGTGTAACTTGCGGGGATTTTCTCCAAGCAAATCGGGCAAACGCTCAAGGTTTGTGAGAGTTCACGGTAATCATCCATCCAAACTTTCTCCCGAGAGATCAAATCCGTTGTTTACCAATAGTTCTTTAATATATTGGAAAGTGTCTTGAATTATTTCCGAACAGCGCTGCATATCAATTTTTCCGGCGTCGGGACCCAAAATATCGGTACAACGGATTCCTCCGTAAATTTTTCCATACTTGTCATGAAACCAGTGAACCAAATCTTCAATCATAAACATTAAGCGCGGGTCATCCTCATCATCGGCTTGACCTTTTCCCGCATATAAGCTAAGAACAGCGGTTGCACCGGTCAAGACACCGCATATATCACCCGTCCAGCCTAATCCACCGGCAAAGCCCGTCATAGAACGGACCAAATCCGGATTATCCTTGCCTTGGAGTTCCAAGGCTTTCAACATTAACATTTGGCTGCAAGTAAAACCTTGTTTCCCCATTTCTATGATTTCATCCGAATCATCCATTTTTTTCTCCTTTTATCATTACCCGCTTGCTGATACACGTTCGGCTATCAAACAGATATATCCGATATTCTTCATTTTATATGGGAACTTGTTTTCGGAAGCACTTCCTTCCCATAAAAATTTAAGTCGTAAACTCTGCAGAACCGCAGACTGATCTTCCCAGTAACGGACTGAAAGCCCCGATTCGCCAAAGATATTCAATAATTCATCTGCGAGACGGATTTTCGGATAATCGCTTTCGGAATCGATTCGATATTTTTCTGATTCCTCATCAGGGTATCGCATATAGAGATCACTGAACAAAAGAATTCCGCCGGGTTTCAACACTCGTATTATTTCCGTTAATGAACCATCATCGGTCGGCAAGATACTCAATACGCATTCCATTAAAACCGCATCGACGGTTTCCTCTAATATGGGAATAGCGTTGATTTGTCCTTGAATTCTTTCCGAATTCATTTTTCCGGAAGAATGTCGAACGATGTCCAAACCGATCGCTCGATATCCTTCCGATGATAGGAATCGACAGGCATCTCCGTCTCCGCAACCGACATCTAAAATCATCGAGCCTTTTTGGAGAAGGCTGAGGTTGAGCAACTTTTCGGTCAGGGCGATTCCTCCCGGAGCGGGATTCATCCGAAAACAGCTTCCCGAAATTATTTATCCTCCATTTGTTGTTCAATCTCCAACATCTTCTGTGTTGCCAAGGATTCCGGGATGAAGACCTGTCCGCAGACTTTACAAACCGGTAATTCAACCGGAAAAGAACCGTCCAAATAAGAGACAACAACTTTTCTCAGTTCGAGTTCACTGTTGCATTTTGCGCAGCGCCAGTGAATAAAATCTTCTTCATTGACATATTGTGCCATCAGATATTTCCCTCCTCAACAAACATTCGATGTGAATAGACATTGAAAATCTCAAAGCCGTCTTCTTTAGGGAGGTATTCCACCCAATAGGTGACACAGGAGGGTTTGAAGTGCGCCAAATAATGACCGGTTTCCTGATTAATCATTGCCCTCCCCGATTCTTTTGCATGGTAAAGCACTTGACGGATATCTTCTTCGAGAATCATCCGATCTTCCATCAGTTTACGGATTGGGTCATTGAGAATAAGTTGTATATCTTCATAAGGGGCTTCTTCAGGCATTTCTTCCCTCCAATATTGTTTTAATAAATGTCTTTTTACTCGGGTTCGATTTTCATGTCGCATGGAATAATCGGGTCGAATCGGTAACCGATGTTCGATTATTAATTTCGGATCGAATAAAATATCCAAAATATGATATGCCGGTTTTCCGGATCTCAAAAAGAAATCACGACACATTATGCAATAAGTCAAATAATCCGATTGATTTTGAGAAATACGAGCTTCAACAGTGTCCCTGCTTAAAGAAGGGTTCGAATTCCAGACGTTTCCGCCGTAGCTGCAACAGGTTGCCAACTCACGATTATAGGGCAGCTCTTCCAATTCAATCCCTAATTTCATCGCAAGGGATCGGACAGCTTCTTGCATGTCCGGTTGGTCGCGAGAAGCGCACGGGTCATGGATCGCCATTTTAATTGAATTCAGCCGACTTTTTCCGTTGAATAAAGAATCGGATTCTGCCATTAATGGCCAGATGGAGCGGACGTTTATCTCCGGATATTTCTCGCGAAACATTTTCAAACAGGTGGGACAAGAAACAATTAATTCGGGTTTCCCCAACGATTCCCAATCCGCTAACAACTCTGAACGAGCTTGATTAAATTTTTCTTTTTCACCTGCCCAATCCGCGATTGCCCCGCAACAGCGTAAAAGAATGCCGACCGGTTCATTCATTTCATCCCGAAGCCATGAAAATATGGTTTCGATTGCGGAAGGGAAGGATTCGATGCCGGCAATTGGCAGCCGGGGAAAAATGCATATTTGCAAGCTTTTGAATCGACGGGAACTTTCGCGAGCCGAAATTTCTCACTGTTTGAAAAAGCCATATCTCGCAGCGCAAAGTCGAAAGCGGACTGCGGCATCTTCTTCGTTGCCACCATTGTTTCACGAGCCTCTCGGACGACTTTTTGAAAGGGAATATGGTTCGGGCATATGGCTTCACATTGGCCGCACATCGAGCAGGAGTTTATCATTTTATTTTTCTGGCGCAATCCGGTACAAATAGAAATATTGTTATAAATCTGCCTGACATAAGTGCGGGGCGAATCTTGGTAATGTCGAATAAATTCACATCCTTTTGCGCATTCCAAACATTGACACTGGATACAACGGGCGGCTTCTTTTATGATATCCGCCTGGCCGGTTCTTTTTATGTCCGTAGAAATGAACGATTCGGAAGGTTGAATGCCTTTTAGAGACGTGAACAGGCGGCATTCATAGGATCCTTCGTTTTCTCTGGAAGCCGTCAGGGATACTTTTTGCAAATAACGATCCATAGAAATCGCCGCTCTCCGCCCGTCGGACATTTGATCGACCCAGTAGCCGGCCGATGCGCTTCCGCTGAAGACCCCTTCGGTAACCGTCATACGGGTTATCGAATCAATTGAAAGTTCTCCGGAAAAAGGGGGAAGATAAATGCATTGAAATTCCGAATCGCCGATTCGGAAAAAGCCCGAATCATACCGAGATAATTCTTCAAAACGAGGCATTTCGAAACCGGTTTGTATTTTTACACCGATTTTTTCGAGCAAATGAATTGCATTTTCTATTTCAACGGAAGGTAAAACTTCTTCGTTAAACGCACGCAAATTTTTGGCTAAAACGGCATCCGCATCCAGAATCGTCACTTGGTAACCTTTCCTGCGCAAATCATATGTGGCGGATAAGCTGTCCAATTCCGATCCGAAAATTCCCGCTTTCTGGCGTTTTTCCGGCAATACCTTTGGTAAAAAAGACGGATCGGCATACTGATTCAGAAAAGCTTCGATCGGACGGATTTGTATTCCCTCACCGATTTCAGAAAGACGGCATTTTGAAAGGCAAGGGGAATTACAAATTTTGCTTAGAATCGAAGGAAATGGGACATTTTTCTGATAGAGTGAATATGCGTCCTCAAATTTTCCGGAAGCAACCAGTTTTAACATCGTCCGGCTGTCGACATGTAAAGGACAAGCGGTCACACAAGCAGGCGGCTCATTCTGGATGCATAAGGATTCCATTGTGCGCATGAATTGCTGATCCATTTTTACTCCTTGGTATTGTTATTGTAGCTTGAAAAATTGAAATGAATCATATCTTCTCAAAAATAAAAGGCTGCCCTGTTGGAGGAGAAGGACAGCCTTTTGCATAAAATCAGACTTTTTACTTGTTCAGCGCTTTCAACCCTTCCAACACCTTTTCCGGGTAAGCCGGAAGGTGGCGAATTCGCACACCGCAGGCATTATTTATAGCGTTGATAACCGCAACATGGGAAGCGGTCAGCGGAAGTTCACCAACTCCGCCGGCGCCGAAAGGACCATATTCGCGCGGATTTTCGAACATTTCGATATCCCACTCATCGGGGATATCGTTGCAGTACGGAATTCCTGCACCGCGCATGGTAGTATGCTTGTTATAGTCTTCAATGTCTTCCGACAGCGCCAAGCCGATTCCCTGAGCACACCCACCCAGCATTTGGCCTTCAACAATCGCACGGTTGTTGATGACACCGCAATCGCCGAAGCAGGTAAATTTATCGACTTTGGTTTTTCCGGTTGCTATTTCTACCGTCACTTCCGCCATGAATAAACCGTACTGGTAAACCATAAAGGGGCGACCTTGACCGTTTTCGTCGCAGCTGGTGGCTTCGGACATGACAAATTTTCCGGTTACTTTGGTTTCCTTGCCGTCCGCTTTCATTTCATCATAAGTACGATAACTGCCATCCGCCTTCCTCATTTGGTCAAGTAGATTTTCGCAGGCGATTCGAATGGCATTTCCGGTCATGGTCTGGGAGCGTGAACCGCCGGCAGGTCCCGAATTAGGGGTTATTTTGGTGTCGTTGAATACCAATTTAATCTGTTCGGGTTTGAAGCCTGCTTTCCGAAGGGCTTCATGAGCGGTACCCAAGGCACCCGCATCATTTCCCTGCCCATGCTCTTCCCAGGAAGAATAGATAATGACTTTTCCGTCCGGGGATAATTCAGCAATGGCTTCCGAAGAATCGGCTCCGTCCAATCCGCAACCGTAGACCCCCAATGAAATACCGACGCCTTTCTTATATTCCGGTGTCGATTCGGCTTTGGCTTTAGCTTTAGCCGCTTCATATTTCGGTCTCATCGTATCGAACATCTCTTCGAAGCATAAACTGTCGGGCTTTTGACCGGTCGGCGTAGTTGATCCTTCACGATAAATATTTCGATAACGCAGTTCGAACGGATCGATCCCCATTTTTTCGGCGAGTTCATCGATACAAGATTCCGAAGCCAAAAAAGCTTGAGGCGAGCCGTAAGCGCGGAAGGCGGAACCCCATATATGATTGGTACAAACTGTTCTTCCGATACTTCGGATGTTCGGAATATTATATCCGGCGCCCATAAATTGGCTGACGCGCAAGGTCAGCAGATCACCGAATTCGGAATAAGGACCATGATCAACAGACCAATCCCCTTCCATGGCTAATAATTTGCCGTTTTCATCGGCTGCCATTCTGCATTTCAGGAACATGGGAGAGCGTTTTCCGGTATAAATCATATGTTGATAATAGTTGTAGATCAAAACGACCGGACGTTGTGTAGCCAGACAAGCGACTCCGACCAGAGCCTCCATTGTCGGGCTGAACTTATATCCGAAAGTGCCGCCGGCATTATTTTCTACAATTCGCAGTTTATCCAGCGGAACACCCATCCCTTCCGCAATCATTGCCGCATGGAGATGAATCCCGATGGATTTTGAATGAATAGTCAGATTGCCGTCTTCGTCTATGTAAGCAAACCCATTGTCCGGTTCCACCGTCAGATGCGGCTGGCGTTGCAGGTAATAATTCCCTTCGACCGTATAAGCGGCTTTTTCAAAAATAGGTTTGGTATCGTTTCCTTTTTCATTCTTCTGTTCAAAATAAATATTCGGAGTCCCCGGATGAATTTCAATGGCATCTTCTGCCATCGCGGCCGGAGCGTTCATATAAGCCGGCAAAATTTCCAATTCGACTTTTACCAGTTTTGCCGCGGCATCCGCCTGTTCCTGGGTATCCGCACAGACAATCGCGATCGCGTCTCCGATTTGGAAAACTTTTTTATCGCAGAGAATCGGACGATCCCATCCGTCTCCTTTATTTGTCGGGAAGGTGATCAGGCCGGTTATTTGGTTTCGACCTTTGACATCTTTCGCCGTTACCACTTTGAAAACGCCTTCCGCTTTTTCAGCTTCGGAAGTGTCAACAGAGATAATATTCGCATGAGGTACCTGTGACTGAACCAAGGCACAATGAAGGGTATTCGAAGGCATTTTTGCTGCCACATCCGCACCGAAATCCCATGTGCCGGTCACTTTTGCATCCAAGGACGGACGAGGACGACGAGTTCCCCAAACCTTATTGTCTTTGGGTTCTTTATATGTTATTTCTTCAATACTTTTTTCTCCGCGCAATACGGCTGCGGCATCGATCACTGAATCAATATAAGGTTTATAGCCGTTGCACCGACAAACATTATGATGTTCTGTAAACCAATCCCGAATTTGTTGTCGAGTCGGATTCGGATTTTCCTGTAGCAATGCATAGGAAGAAATCACAAAACCCGGAGTACAAAAACCGCACTGCGCAGCGCTGTGGAATTTCATTGCTGTTTGAATTGGGTGCAGATGTCCGGGTGTACCGATCCCTTCAACAGTCAATATGGTTGATTCATCCGGAATTCGGGACATTTTATGGATACAAGATAAAACAAGTTTGCCGTTCAATATGATTGAACAGGCGCCACAGTGTCCCTGACCG
Organism: Leptolinea sp.; assembly: GCA_022837205.1. Lineage (GTDB taxonomy): Bacteria > Chloroflexota > Anaerolineae > Anaerolineales > Anaerolineaceae > Flexilinea. Next base: position 810 of record JALHEL010000125.1, on the reverse strand, counting down.
CAACCTTTTTTTACTCCCAGAACATGCAGCTGGTTTCGAAGCACATCCGCTAACATCGCATCCGGATTATGAATAACGACTTGGCGGATTCCATTAACTATTAGAGTCTTTTTTTCCATAAAATCTCCTTCTATTACGAACAATCAACCTATATTCTATTTATTTATAGCCAACGCTAATAATTAAATGATAGGTTAATAATAGGGAAACGTCAATTAAATTTGGGTAATTATGTGAAATATAGTACAAATTGCTATCGAATTAAGTTGAAAGTAATAATAAAAAATAAAATATTAAATATATGAGTAATTCTCACATAATGAAAAATTTCTCAATGGGTTCATGGTTATTAGATCAAACATATACTAAAATATAGTACGATAATCAATAATTAAATTTATATAAAATAATTTTAAAAATACCTCCTTTCGGCATTTGTTTTCCGTTTTCACAGGTATAATTTCAGAAATTCGGTTAGCGATGGGATGATATATCCAATAACTCGCTACTTTTTGTTTTGATTTCCATCGTGTAAATGAACTGCTTAAACTTTTTAATCAACAAAGCAAGTTGAACGGAAAAATTCGGGAGAGAAAAATCATGAAAACCTTATTTTCGAATGTTGATATCTTAACACCAAAATATAGCCAGGGTGTCATTCGGGATGGTTATTTGGGGATTACAAATGACATAATCTCTTATATCGGCGAGACAAAACCGATCGAAGAATATGATGTTGAGAGAAATTTTTACAATTGTCTGATTATTCCGGGCTTATACAACATGCACACTCATACCCCCATGGCTGCT